>DATENN010000434.1:0-3137 GCA_035275045.1 Pyrinomonadaceae bacterium | reverse complement strand
ATCGCCAGTTGAGTCTAAAGAATAATTTTGCAGCGCAAGGAAATAAAACCTATGAAGAAGACGTTTAAATTCTTATTGTTCGTCGTGCTGCTTTTGCTCAGCACTTCTGCTTTCGCTCAAGTTGAGGATGTACATGTCACGTCGCCTGGGCCGGGCGAGTTAGTTGGCTCTAACTACAGCAATGGGTTCTTCGGACTGCACCTTTCATTACCGCAAAACTGGATAGTACAAAGCTCTGAAAAAACCAGGCAGGTCACAGACGACACACGCAAAACAATTGAGGGCGATCAAAAGAAGCTACAACAGTTGGACGATTCAGTGAATCGCAGCATCACGCTGATTGCCATGACGAAGCTGGCGGTCGGTTCTCCGGACAACGCGTCTTTTATGTTGATTGCCGAACGAATTGGCTCGCCCGGAATTAGGACGCCAATCGACGTGATTCATTCGCTGGAAAAAGCCTTTGAAGGCACTAACTTCAATCTGCAAAAAATCGGCGAGATCGAAACGAGGAAGATAAGCGGCGCTGAGTTTGGGGCTGTCACTTTCAAAACCACGACACCGGCCGTTACGGTAATTCAGAAAATTTATATCACCGTGAAAAACGGTTACGCGCTGGAACTCTTTTTTACTTACCTGAATGAAAACGATTTGCCCACGTTTGATTCGATCCTGAATACGATCAAAATTCAATGACACTGCCGGTTGTCGTCATCAATCCCGCCTCGGCCAACGGCGCTACGGGCGATGCGTGGCCAAAGATTGCAAGCGATCTGGCCAGCAACTTCGGACCGTTCCAACCGGTATTTACAACGCGGCCTGCCCAGGCAACCGAGTTCGCAGCCGAAGCAGCGCAAAAGGGTACCAAACTAATCATTGCCTGCGGCGGCGATGGCACAATTTCTGAAGTTGCGAACGGGATTTTGAATTCAGGCATGGACGCCGAGCTCGGTATTTTGCCCAGCGGTACCGGTGGCGATTTCCGTAAGACGCTGGAGATCCCAACGCGCGCGCGTGACGCGGCCAAAATTTTGAAAGAAGGACGCACGCGTGTCATCGATGTTGGCCGGGTCACCTACGCGGTTAATGGAGGGGAGCAGGAAACGCGGTATTTTCTCGGTGTGGCGTCGTTCGGTATCAGCGCCGACGTGATTGCGCGCGTGAAAACTGAAAAACCTGAATGGATACCCGCGACGGCGCCGCGCTGGCTAAGTGGCCGTTTGTCTTTTGGCACCGCGATGCTGAAAAGTGCGGCGAAGATGAAACCAACGCGGGTCATTGTCCAACTCGACGACAATGAGGCGCAGCGCACCACAATCACTAATCTTTGTATTGCAAACGCGAGGTATTTCGGTGGCGGGATGAAGATTGCCCCCGATGCAAAATTGACTGATGGAAAATTCGACGTTGTCAGCATTGGCGACATGGGCTTAAGTCGCATCGTGTCTAATTCTCCGCGTTTGTACCTCGGCGCCCACCTCGGAATGCGTGAAGTGCGGCACATGTTGGCGGCAAAAGTCGCCGCTAGTCCTATTAATAATGAACAGCGGATTGGCCTTGAACTCGATGGCGAACTGCCTGGCTTTCTTCCTGCAACTTTTCAAATCGTACCGCTCGCTCTTCGCGTGCGCTGCCCACGCTGACTCCAAATCACAAAACATCTTGCCAGTAATTCGTAAAACGGGTTATAAATACGGCGCCGCGCTGCGATTCATATGACATTAATTAAGCGCGACGCTCTTAATGTATAAAGGAATATCTGGTACGTGCGCAGAGGGTGATCCCTGCCTTGCGGGGATTTGTATAGTTCACTCTGCGTCTCACGTTGGAGTGTATTTGCAGCTCAACTGACGGAGGCCGATTTGGTGGAGTCGGGAAACGATCCGCAGTCAAACACGCCCGAGGTACCCAGCACGCCTACCGCGCAGGCGCCCGCAGGCGCAGGCCCGGCAGCGCCTGGTCCACCTCCTGCCGCGGCGCCGGCCGCGCGTGCGGTTTCCGGCGCGGCTGCAAAACCGGTTGGTTCAGTCGTTGAAAGCACACCCGATCCCCGCGTCAACAGAATGCGGCGCCGCATAGTTTGGGCAAGCATTGCGGGGTTTTTGACTACTTGTTTCCTGATGTTCCTGCGGTTTTTTCTGCCGCGTTCGATCCTCGAGCCGTCCAGCGTTTTTCGAGTTGGGTATCCGGCAGATTACGCACTCGGCGTCGATACGAAGTGGCAACAGCAATATCGCATTTGGGTCGACAAGACTTCAGATCGAATGTTTGTCATTTACGCGCGTTGTACTCACCTCGGTTGTACGCCCGATTGGAAAGCAAGCGAGAATAAATTCAAGTGCCCTTGCCACGGCAGTGGTTATGACAGTGAAGGCGTGAACTTTGAAGGCCCGGCGCCGCGCCCGATGGACCGCGCCCACGTAGAGCTCGACGCGGAAGGTCAGATCGTCGTTGACATCAGTCGCCTGTATAAGTGGCCCAAGGGCGAGAAGAACGAGTTCAACGATCCGGGTGCGTACATTCCGCTCTAAATCGCGAAGCATTGCGCTGGCTGATTTTGTTTAAAGAAGATGGACGAAAACCCTGACAAAAAACCGGTTGAGCAGTTAACGGCCGGTGATGAGACAAAACAAGTTGGTCTGACCACCCGCGCGAAGGAAACGAGTGCGGCATTGAAGCAGCGCGCCATCGAGGAAGTGAAGGCGTATGCCGATCCGCAGGACACCCAACTTTGGAAATCGATCTTTCGCGTTTCCCACGATCGTTCTGACCCACGCAACCGTTCGCTCGCAATTCTTTCAAACGTTTTTCTTCATCTTCATCCGGCCAAAATCAATCGCGATGCAGTGCGCTATCAATTTACGTGGGGAATGGGCGGAATCACTTTCTATCTCTTCATCGTGCTTACGTTCACCGGCGTGCTGTTGATGTTTTATTACCACCCGACCAAGGTGGATGCGTTTCGCGACATTCTTTACCTGGAACATGACGTGCCGTTTGGCAAGTTGTTAAGGAACATGCACCGTTGGGCGGCGCACTTGATGGTAATCACAACCTGGCTGCATATGTTCCGGGTGGTGCTGACTGGATCGTACAAACGCCCACGCGAGTTTAACTGGTGCGTGGGCGTTGTTTTA
>DATENN010000433.1:0-7427 GCA_035275045.1 Pyrinomonadaceae bacterium | reverse complement strand
GAGGCTGTAGACATCAGCGGCGGGCGTTAGCTCAGCGCCATCGCATTGTTCAGGTGACATGTAACGTGGCGTTCCTATCATGGCACCGACTTGCGTCAAGGTCTTTGGCTCATCATCGTCGAGAGACTCCGCCGCCAACTTTGCAATTCCAAAGTCGAGCACCTTCACTGCGGATGGAACTTCCGCGCGCTGTACAATAAAGATATTTGCGGGTTTTAGATCACGATGAATGATGCCCGCGTCATGGGCCGCCGCGACGGCCGCCGAAATCTGCAACATCAAAGACACGGAGCGCGCGGCGTCCAAAGGAGCTTCCTTGGCCAGGATGTCACGTAACGTCCGGCCCTCGAGCAGTTCCATCACGATGTAGACGTAGCCATCCTGCGTTTGACCAAAGTCCGTTACCGTAACGGCGTTGGCGTGTTGCAGACGTCCGGCTGCCCTCGCCTCGCGGCGAAAGCGCGCGCGCGCCGCTTCGTCCTCAACAAAACGCGGATTCAACACTTTCACAGCGACCGGTCGATCTATCAATAGATGTCGCGCACGATAGACGGTGCCCATGCCGCCGACGCCGAGTTGCGCGTCGAGGCGATACTTATCGTCGAGCGTTTGTCCTAGTAATGGATCGGTTGGAACTGCCTCGGCATTCGTCGCGTCGGCTTGCAACGCAGATTGGTCCTCCGGACAGATTTCAAAGTCGGAAGAATAGCGACGGCCGCATTTTGGGCATTGAAGCATAGAGAAACTGTAGTGGGGAAAGCACGGGGATTATCGCGCAAAACCGCATCATATGCACTTGAAGCGGCAGCTTAACTAATCGCGCTGCCGAATTTGTGCCAAAACTAATAGTGTTTGGTTATATTCAGATGTATCGCTGGGTCGCGCAAACTTTAGTTTGCTGTTCGTTCCCGAGACTTGGTGCTGTCCTAAACGGAAACTAAAGTTTTCGCGGATCACAACTAATCGGCGCTGGTAACACTGGCCCGTTCAGGAATCAGAAGTTCAGGCTCGCCGTTGGTGTCCATCGACGTTTCGTTTCGCAACCGGTTTTCGTAAGCGGCGCGAACGAAGGAGGAGAAAAGCGGATGGGCACTCAACGGCTTTGATTTGTACTCAGGATGAAACTGGCAACCGAGAAACCACGGGTGCTCGTCACGCGGCAATTCGATCATCTCAACAAATTTTTCGTCAGGCGATACTCCGCTGAAAACCAGGCCTCCCCCTTCAAGCGTTGAACGAAACTCCGGATTGAATTCGAAGCGGTGTCGATGGCGTTCGCTTATCTGATCGCTGCCGTAGACTTCGCGAGCTAACGAATCTTCCGCGAGGTTACAGGCCCAGGCGCCCAGCCGCATCGTGCCCCCCAACTCGTCGACATTAATCAGGTCGCGTAGTTTGAAAATAACGGGGTACGGTGTTTCGCTGTCGAATTCGGTTGAGTCAGCGTCTTTCAAACCGCACACACTTCTCGCGAATTCGATGCAGGCAGTCTGCATTCCGAGGCAGATGCCAAAATATGGAGTACTGCTCTTGCGTGCATAAGTGATGGCGCGAATCATTCCGGCAATACCGCGCTTGCCAAAACCGCCGGGCACCAGGATCGCGTCGAAATCTCGCAAACGCGATTCATAATCATCGTCCATCAATTCTTCCGACTCGATCCATTTCACATCGACGCGCACGTTGTTCGCAACGCCGCCGTGCGTCAAGGCCTCGCGCAACGATTTGTAAGAATCTTCCAGCTCAACGTATTTCCCGACTATGGCAATCGATGCGTGACCAGCCGACGGTTGTCTGATGGTGCCGACCAGGTCGCGCCATTCGGATAAATCGCTTTGGGCGGCCGTTGCGCCCAGACCAAGTTGGGTGACGATCAACTCATCCAGTCCCTGTTCGTGAAACGCCAATGGCACATCGTAAATCGTGTCGACATCCTGGGCGCTGATGACGGCGGACTCTTTCACATTACAGAACAAAGCGATTTTCGATCTTAAGTCGTAAGAGAGAGCGCGATCGGATCGGCAAAGCAGGATGTCAGGCGCGATACCAATCTCGCGAAGGTCCTTCACCGAGTGCTGCGTGGGTTTGGTTTTTAGTTCTCCGGCAGCAGCGATGAATGGCACCAGTGTAACGTGAACAAAAAGTGTGTTGCCGGCGCCTTCTTCGTTGCCCATTTGGCGAATGGCTTCCAGGAACGGTAACGATTCAATGTCCCCTACCGTGCCGCCAATCTCGACGATGACAACATCGGCATCATCGGTATTGGCAACGGCGCGCACCGCTTCCTTGATTTCGTTGGTGACATGCGGAATAACCTGAATAGTTTTTCCGAGGTAGTCGCCGCGCCGTTCTTTTTCGATCACTGAAAGATAAATCCGTCCCGTGGTCCAATTGTTGGCCTGCGAGAGTTTTGCGTGTGTGAACCTTTCGTAGTGGCCCAGATCGAGATCCGTTTCGGCGCCGTCATCAGTGACAAAGACCTCACCGTGCTGAAACGGCGACATCGTTCCCGGGTCAACATTGATGTAGGGATCAAGTTTGATCAGCGCGACTTTCAGGTTACGAGCTTCCAGCAAGCAGCCGATTGAAGAAGCGGCCAGGCCTTTTCCTAAGCTGGAAACCACCCCGCCGGTAACAAAAATATATTTCGGCATCTGTAAACCTCTCTCTTTTGTACCTTGTGCCTGTCCTTCATTTGCTAACGTTGTCGTCTGGCTCGTCGCCCGCAAGTTCGTCATCGGCTTTTGGTTGTTTGGCATCGTAACGGCCAGCCTTGAAATCTTCCTGTGCCTCAACCGCTTTCGCTGTTGCCGGATCCAAAATTTTCTGTAATCCAACAAACCCGGCGCTCAACAAGCTGGGCGCTTCCGCCGCTCTCTTTTCAAACTCTTCCGTTGTTACCTCGTAGGGCCGCGCGATCCACCATAGTGCTGCCAACGCTCCCACGGCGATGACTGCAATGACTGCTAATCCGATCCAATCGCCCATCGCTTACCCGTCGCTCGCGGGTGCAGCCAACACTGTCTTTTGTTCGAGTATGGCGCGCACTCTTTCCAAATCGGCTTCATTATCTACTCCCACTGAGGGACCGGCAGCCTGGACCGCTCTTATTTCACAGCCGTGCTGCATCGCTCGCAGTTGTTCCAGCGATTCAATTTTTTCCAAGTCGCTCTGCGGCCAACGCGCGAAGTCCAGTAGCACGTCGCGGCGGTAAACATAAAGTCCGGTGTGCTTACGAAAAGTCGAAACAAGACCTCGCTCGTGTATAAGCGCAGCTTCCAGACTTCCATGCTCGCGAACAGCATCGCGTGGAAACGGAACTGCGGACCGCGAGAAATAAATTGCCTTACCCGAATCGTCGACCACAATTTTGACCGCGTTGGGATTGAGCACACCGTCGATCGAATCCATGGGTTCCCACGTGGTCGCTATTCCCGCCTGCGGATTCGCGATGAGCTCCTCGATGGCAAGTTCAATTGAGCGCGGCGAAATAATAGGCTCGTCACCCTGCACGTTCACGATCACGTTGGTGTCGGGTAAAGATGCAGCGACTTCAGCGATTCGATCTGTCCCGCTGCGATGATCTCTTCGCGTTAAGACAGCTTCATATCCGTGCTCCTTGACCGCCGCCACGATTCGTTCATCGTCTGTCGCAACGATCGTTCTGGAGACGTTCTGCGCCGCCGCAGCGCGCTCTGCGACCCAGCAAATCATTGGCTTTCCAGCGATTTCACGCAGCACCTTTCCCGGCAGCCGGACAGAATCGTACCGTGCAGGGATTATTGCGACAGCTCTCGTTTTGGGATTGTTTGGAGGATTTGAACCCGTGTGATTCACGGGGTAACAGATTAACTTGCGCGCCTCGCACTGTCAACGATTCGGCGAGCTGGTAGTAGCGGACGGATCACTTTGATTAACGCGATGCCGTGGCCACGTAACTTTCGCGCGCGCGCACAATCATGTTTGGCATTCGCATTCGTACCTTGATGTCGCGAGTCTCGCCCACTTCAGCCGGTCGTTTGGGATAATAACCAAGACTGTACTGTCGTCCGAGCTCATCCGTGATGGCGTTGAATGCCGCCGGCACTTCGCCGAGGTTGTCCGCATTATAGAGTCGGCCGCCGGTCTTCTCGGCCAGCGTTCGCAGATAAGTCGAACCAACCGCATAACCCTTTGTCAGTTTGTCCTGAACGCGCGAACGAGTTTTGGCGTCGGTGATGTGGGCCAATCTTTGTGGCAACTCGGGCAAGGTATTGTATTGAACTGTATAGATCACGGTGTTCGATTCTTCTGCGTCGCGCAGATTGCGTTTGAACGAACCGCGTTTACTACCCATGTCAACACCGTCGGTCAAGAGCACAATCGCCTTTCGGCCAACGACCGTTGCCAGTTTGTTGTTAAGGACCGTATCCACCGTGTCGTACAAAACTGTGCCGTCGTTTACAGCGTTCAATTGCAACCGTTTTTGCCGCAGCTCTTTTATGGTCACCGCCTCAGTCAAAACGTTTATCTGACCATCGAACGACACGAGCATCAGGCGATCCTGCGGACGCAAACGCTTTATGAACGCGTTAGCCGCTTGTCGAATCGCGTCCAAATGCGCCTGCGTTGAACCACTAACGTCGAGCAACAGCGCAACGGTAAACGGTTGTTCCACGGCCGCAAAATAGGAAAGCTCCTGTTCTACTCCGCCTTCAAAAATACGGAAATCTTCTTTCTTAAGGTTCGCAATGAAGCGACCGTTCCGGTCCATTACTTCCGCCGGGACAGTTATCAAGCTAGTGCTCACGCGGACTACATCATTTTCATCGTATTCGGGTTCTGAATTTTCGGTCGCCGCAGTAGAAGGCGCAATCGGTTTTTCGGCAGGGCGTAGCGTCGGCGGCGTCTCACTTTGTTGAGCTGAGACCTGCGCTGCGACAACTAAGAGGATCGAGAAAACCAATAAGATCGAAGTGATTCGTAACATGCGATGTTGCCTGCAAACTTTAATCAGAAACTATAGGATCGTGTATATGAAAACTGTTAAAGCGGGGGCATTCCCAATCTTTAGTGCCAATTGACACGTCCTCGGGCGCACGCTAACATGCCTCGCTCCATCATCAACCACGCCGAATATCATCGATTTCTGATCGAGCCCGCATTTTACTAATCACTGCTTACGATTTACGATTCTGAGATATGGGTTTCGCCACCACAGCAATACACAGCGGACAGGAGCCTGAACAGGCAACCGGCGCTGTTACGGTCCCGATTTATCAAACTTCAACCTACGCACAAGAGGCGCTAGGCAGGCATAAAGGTTACGAGTACGCCCGCACCCAAAATCCAACGCGCAGCGCGCTCGAACAGAATTTGGCGGCACTCGAGGGCGGCCGCTTTGGTTTTGCTTTCGCCTCCGGAATGGCGGCGATTGATGCGACGTTAAGGCTGGTAAAAGCCGGCGACCACGTGGTGGTTTCGGATAACACGTATGGGGGCACCTTTCGCTTATTTACGCGCGTGCTGGCGAACTACAACATCGAGTTTGATTTCGTCGACACCTCCGACGCGCTCAATGTGGAAGCCGCAATTCGCCCCAATACGAAAATGGTGTTTGTCGAGACGCCGACGAATCCGGTAATGATCGTTACCGACTTAAAGGAAGTATCAGAAATCGCGCATCGCGCCGGCGCCCGGGTGGTTTGCGACAACACTTTCATGTCGCCGTACCTGCAGCGCCCGCTCGAATTTGGCGTCGACATCGTGGTCCATTCGACAACTAAATATTTGAATGGTCATTCAGACGGGATTGGCGGAGTCGTGATCTTGAATGATGAACGCGACGCCGAATGGATTGGCTTTATCCAAAACAGCGCTGGCGCAATTCTGTCACCGTTGGATTCATGGCTGGTACTGCGCGGCACAAAGACCCTGGCACTGCGCATGGATCAGCACGACAAGTCGGGGCGCGCTGTCGCCGCGTTTCTTGAGGAACATCCGAAAGTCAAAAAAGTTTACTATCCCGGTTCTGCTTCGCACCCACAGCATGCACTGGCGAAACGCCAGCAAAATGGTTTCGGCGGTATGGTCGCCTTCGATGTCGGCTCGCTCGCTGCCGCGCGCACTGTGCTCGAGGCAGTAAAGTTATGCACTCTTGCCGAGAGTCTCGGCGGCGTCGAAACATTGATTTCGCATCCCGCGACGATGACTCATGCCTCAGTCGATGCTGCTAAGCGCGAAAGGCTCGGTATTACCGATGGACTCGTAAGGGTTTCGGTTGGGTTGGAAGATACGGATGATATAATCGCCGACCTCGATCAAGCTTTAACCAATGTTTGAAGTGGGAGCGGATGAATCAGTTCTTGTAACGTAAAGTTCGCTGGTTCATCCGACCGGAAGTGACAGTTAAAGTTCAGTGGGGGTAAAATCTCTTCGTTTCCAGACGTCTTCACTCACCTATGAATGTTGAGTTGCATGCAAAATCAGATGTAGGCCGTGTCCGCCGCGGAAACGAGGACAACTTTCTGGTCCTGGAACTCTCGCGGAAGAAGACATGGACCGGCTCTGACGGCAACAGTGCCCCGCCCGAACTCACCAATTTTGAATTGGGAGACAAAGGCCTCGTGCTGGTTGTGTCCGACGGGATGGGAGGCGCGCTGGCAGGAGACGTTGCCAGCCGGATGGCCGTCGACTCTGTTCGGGATATGATCATGGGGGGCAATTCGAAAGGTAATGCCGATGCGGAAGCATCGCTGGTTGACTGCCTGAAAGATGCCACTGTTTACGCCAACCACGCCATTCACAATCGAAGTCAGGAAGATTCGCGTTGCGCCGGCATGGGCGCGACTTTTACAGGCGCCGCGATCCATGGCGACTTTCTCGATCTGGTTCAGGTTGGCGACAGCCGCGGATACATCATCCGCAAAGATCACATCCGCCTGGCAACGAAGGACCAATCGCTGGTCCAACAGTTGGTTGACGTTGGTCAAATTAGCGAGGCGGAGGCGGAAACTCACATGTTCCGCAATGTAATCCTGCAAGCCCTCGGAGCGCAGGGCGATGTTACTCCCGTTACCGGCAGGATACGCTTGCGCAAAGGCGATACGCTGTTGCTTTGCAGCGATGGCTTGTCCGGAAAACTGCGGTCTGAAGACATTCAGAATATCGTTAGCAGCAATGAAGACTTGGCGAAGGCGTGTGACGAGTTAGTAGCCGAAGCCAACAACCGCGGCGGTGAGGACAATATCACTGTAATCCTGGCGCGTTTTAGCGGCGACGAATTAGAAGAACCCTCGTCCGATCGCATTACGATCGAACTTCCCCCGCTTGAAGAAGACAAGACCCTCGACGACAGTTACGAATCCGATACGGAACCGCGTTAATCGCTATCGCGCCCCGTCGACTCCGGCAACTCCTGAGCCCGCCAATCAACTCCTTCATCGATT
>DATENN010000432.1:0-4152 GCA_035275045.1 Pyrinomonadaceae bacterium | reverse complement strand
CGAACGCCGCGGTATTGAAACCGCGACGGCAAAGAGTGCGCCGAAGCGAAAACGTGAATTCGATGTTGTGGTTGAAGCCTCGGGTTCTCCTTCGGGCTTTATCAATGCACTCGCGATGTTGAAACCGCGGGGTGTTCTGATCGTGAAATCCACGTTTGAAGGCAATGCAGAATTTGTGCAAGCGCGCCTCGTAGTCGACGAAATAAGTATCGTCGGATCACGTTGCGGCCGTTTTCAACCGGCGCTCGATTTACTTAGGAGGGGCGCGGTGGATATCGACAGCTTGATTACCGAAGAATATCCCCTGTCGCGTGGGGTCTATGCGATGGACCGCGCAGCAAAAAAAGGTGTACTGAAGGTGTTGCTCCGGCCTTAGAACATGCTGGTATCCCTCATAGTTCGTGAAATTTTGCTCCCTGATTGACCTTTAGTTATACTTTCGTCCTTCCCTTCGGCGACCGGATGACGAACAGCCTGCTGCGCTTCAAATGGTCGCTAACGTGCCGTTTTCTTGAAGGTGGTGTTCCATGCTTACGAAAGACCAAACATTGAACGAACGAATAATTTTGCGGAAGCTGCGCGTCTGGATCATTGCGCTTGCCACAGCCTGTCTGGTTGCGGGCGCCGGTATCGGCGCCATGCTTTCCGGCCGCACGACAGTGGCGCAAAACGAACCGCAGATTGCGCGCGCACCGGAGGCCCTGTCCGCCTCGTTCGCCGAAATTGCGCGACGGGTCGAGCCCGCCGTTGTCAATATCGATACGATCACCGCCGCTCCGGAAGCGAATGGCAAGGAAACTGAAGATCCGGAAGACGCACCCTCAAACAATCCGCTGCTCGATATGTTTCGGCGCCAATCGCGCCGTCCTTCGCATGGTGTCGGAAGCGGCTTCATTGTCAGTTCCAAAGGCTACATCCTGACCAACGAGCACGTGGTCGAAGGATCGAGTCAAATTTTGGTTGGTTTGCAGTCAGGCCAAAGCTATCGCGGACGAGTAGTCGGCGTAGATGAAGAGACTGACATCGCGGTGATCAAGATCGACGCGGCGCAGGACCTGCCAACCGTCACCCTGGGAGATTCGAACACCGCGCAAGTGGGCGACTGGGTACTGGCAGTCGGTTCGCCCTTTGGACTTGATCAAACAGTCACCGCCGGAATTATTTCGAAGAAAGAACGCGAGACTCCAACCACCAGAAACTTCCAGCGCTTTATTCAAACAGACGCTGCCATTAATCGCGGCAACAGTGGTGGTCCATTAGTGAATATGCGCGGCGAAGTGATTGGCATTAATTCCCAAATTGCCACCTCCACCGGCGATTACAACGGGATCGGATTTGCGCTGCCTGCTTCAGAAGCGAATTTTGTTTATCGGCAAATCGTCGATCAAGGGAAAGTGCGTCGCGGTTACCTGGGCGTGACGCTGGAATCGGTAAAAGAACAATACGCCCGAGTTTACGGCCTGCCGGAAACTAAAGGCGCGATAATTCTCGACGTCCAGCAGACCAAAGATGGGCAGCCTACACCGGCGGCCAAGGCAGGTTTGCAGTCTGGCGATGTGATCACTGAATTCGCCGGACAGCCGATCGGTACCTCTCAGGACTTGATCCAAAAAGTTGCGAGTAGTGCCATTGGACAATCGGTGGTTTTGACTTACCTGCGCGAGCGCGACAACAAATTTGAGAAGCGCACGGCAGAAATCGTGCTCGGTGAGCGGCCGCCGCTGCAAAGCTACAACGAGTCGGAAGATCTGCCTCGCATGAAAGGCAAAGATTCTGATCCAAAGGGCAACGGGCTGCATTTAGGCATCACGCTGGCGGAATTAACACAACAATTGATTACCGACAAACACTTGTCGGGCGTTCGCGGTCTTTACGTCAAGGAAGTTGATCCCAACGGTTTGGCCGCCGAGGTACGCGGCATTAACGGCCAACCGACGCTGATCGAAGGCGACGTTATTACCCGCATCAATCGCGTGCCGGTGACGGCCCTCGCAGATTTTCAGCGCGTTTTAAATTCTCTTAAACCGGGCGATCCCGTAGTCATGCAGGTCTCGCGATACGAACGCGGGCTCGATCGCCTGACAACCAGAATCGTTCAATTCACCTATCAATAGCGATGTTTCAAGTTTCAAGTTTCAGGTTCCAAGTTTTCCGGCCTGAAACTTGGGGCAAGAAACTTGGAACTTAGACATGGCCCAGGCAAAGAAAGTACTCGCGAAACAGAACGCAAAACCTTCCGCTGCGCGAAATGTTCGCTCGTCCGTTAAGTCTTATGACAATTACATTGGCGGCGAATGGGTCCCCAGTGAATCAGGCGAATTCTTCGATAATCTAAATCCCGCGGACACCAGCGACATCATCGGTCGCTTTCCCGTTTCCACCCGCAGTGACGTCGATCGAGCGGTTAACGCCGCGCGTGAGGCGTTCGATGGCTGGCGGCGCACGCCCGCTCCTAAACGCGCCGAAATTCTTTTTCGCTTGGGTGAGATCCTGCTGGGCAACAAATCGCGTTTCACCGCCGACATGACCCGCGAGATGGGGAAAGTGCTCAAAGAAGCCGGGGGCGATGTTCAGGAAGCGATCGACTGCACCTATTACACGGCCGGTGAAGGCCGGCGCTTGCATGGCTTCACTACCCCGGCGGAAATGCCCGACAAATTCGCGATGTGCGTGCGACAGCCCGTCGGCTTGTGCGGACTGATCACGCCCTGGAATTTTCCCATGGCAATACCGTCATGGAAATTGATTCCCGCACTCGTTTGCGGCAATACCGTAGTCCTTAAACCGGCAGAGGACACGCCGCTTTCTACCTATAACCTGGTCGAAGCTTGCGAGATGGCTGGCATTCCGCCAGGCGTCGTTAATCTCGTCACCGGATTTGGCGAAGAGGCCGGCGCGGCCATCACCAATCATCCGGCGCTGCGATTAATTTCGTTTACCGGCTCGACTGAAACCGGAAAGACTGTAGCGTCCGCGTGCGCAGAACGAAACGCGATCTGCTCGCTCGAGATGGGTGGCAAAAATGTAATCATCGTCATGGACGATGCGGATATCGATCTGGCAATCGAAGGCGCGCTGTGGGGAGCTTTCGGAACATCCGGTCAACGATGCACCGCCTCGTCGCGGCTGGTGGTCCATAAGAAAGTTTATAAGCAGTTCTGTCGCAAGCTGGTGGACAAAGCAAAGGCAATGCGGGTCGGCAATGGCGCCGAAGCCAAAACTGACATCGGTCCCGTTATCAATGCGCAAGCCGTGAAAAAGATCATGGGTTACATCGAGATTGGCCAGAAAGAGGATCGCGCGACGCTCGCGTGCGGTGGCAAACGGCTAACGCGTGGCGATCACTCGCGCGGCTTCTTTATCGAACCGACCGTGTTCACTGATGTAGCGCCCGACATGCGCATCGCCCAGGAAGAGATCTTTGGACCGGTGACGGCGGTTATTCCCACTAAGTCGCTCGAAGAAGCGGTCGATATTGCGAACGGTGTGCGCTATGGATTATCAGCCGCCATTTACACTCGCGATGTGAATCGCGCTTTTCGAGCAATGAACGACATGTACACCGGCATCTTCTATGTGAATGCTTCAACTATCGGCGCCGAGGTGCATCTGCCTTTTGGCGGAACAAAAGCCACCGGCAACGGCCATCGCGAAGCAGGAACACAGGTCCTGGATATCTTTTCGGAATGGAAATCAGTCTATGTTGATTACAGCGGCAAATTGCAACGTGCCCAGATCGACATGATCGATAGCAGAGGGTAGCAACCGGGGCTGCCAAGTCTTTTGAACTTTGTACTTTCTGCTTAGTGGTTTGAGTGCGGATCAAAGCACTAAGTAGAAAGTTCAAAGCTCCAAAACAGATTTAGCAATTACAACCCTGTCAAACTGAGGTGACCCCAGTGATTGTCGGTCTGCCAAAAGAAATTAAAGACAACGAGTATCGTGTGGGTTTAACTCCCGCCGGAGTGCGCGCCTTAAGTGACGGCGGTCACCAGGTCATCGTGGAACGCAGCGCCGGTGAAGGCTCGGGCTTCGAAGACTCGCTTTATCAACGGGCCGGCGCTGACATCATCGACTCTGCCGATGATGTTTGGGCCCAGGCGGACATGATTGTGAAAGTGAAGGAACCGATTGCGCCCGAATACCCGCGCA
>DATENN010000431.1:0-10958 GCA_035275045.1 Pyrinomonadaceae bacterium | reverse complement strand
AGAACAGCCAATTCCAATTCAGCCGGTCCAAAAGTTTGCCGCAACTGCGGCGCAATCGTGGGCGCCGGCGAAATGCAATGCGGCGTCTGTGGTGCTTCGATTTCTGCTCAGCCGGCGCAGCGAAATGCCGGTCCAGATCACGAAACGCTGCGATTTGCTCGGGCTGTTCTCGATCGGCCTTACAAATTCACTATCATTCTTTTAGTCGCAAACCTTTTTGTCTTTCTGCTGATGTGGCAATCGAGCGGATTGACTTCGGCGGCGTTATGGGAATTTCCGGAACCGGTTTTGCTCGCCTACGGCGCAAAGCTAAACCGGTTAATTGCAGAACAACATCAATGGTGGCGTTTTGTTACGCCGATGTTTGTGCACGTTAACCTGCCGCATGTGCTCATCAACATGTACAGCTTGTGGGTGGTGGGTCCATACGTCGAAAAGTTGTACGGCTCAGCAAAGTTCATGGTCTTCTGGGTGTTGACGGGAATCGCGGGCGTGGTCGCGAGTTATCTCACCGTCAGACCGGCCCTGGCAGGGAACGCTGTCGCTCGTTTTCTTTTTAAACAATTCGACGTGCCGTCGGCCGGTGCGTCTGGCGCATTGTTTGGACTCGTCGGCGTGCTTTTTGTCTTTGGCATAAAGTTCCGGCGCGAATTACCTGAAGGTTTCAAACGCGCGTTTGGCACGGGCATGTTGCCGATCATTTTTATCAATCTTTTCATCGGCTACCTCGGACGCGGCTTCATCGACAACGCGGCGCACCTGGGTGGTTTAGTCACCGGCGCGGTATTGGCGGTGGCGGTCAGTTACCGGCGGCCCGGTGAAAAACCGATGGTTGCTACTGTTTGGCGCGTGTTGCAGGTTGCGATGATAGCTCTGATTGGCGTGTGTTTCGTTAAGACCGCACAAAACTATCGCAACGTCGTGGCACAAACATCCCCCAGACCGGCCGTGGCGATGGATGACCGAGCACAACACTTTGTCGCATACGCGCAAGCGATGAACGATGCTCAGGACGCACTCGCGCAGTTGTTGCGCGAAGGCAACACGGCAAATGTCGACAGCGCGATTACGCAATTGGATTCCGCGCCACCGCTCGATCCGCAGGCGGATGAATTGAAACAGCACTTCAAGCAGATATTAATCCAAGCGAAGTCGCTCAAAGCGTCCGCGGCGCCGCCACCGCGGACAGCAACGGGCGACGATCAACACCGACTGGAAGAACTGATGACTAGCTACGAGAATTGGACCCGGGAATATCGCCTCTGGTTAAAGACTTCCGGCCGCAGCTATGGTCTGGAGGAAGTCGAGCCGCAGGCTTCGCCGAAATAAAGGCGACACTCGTTACGAAACAGGAGAAGAAAATGGCAATTAAGAAAGTAGGAGTTTTAGGTTGTGGACTAATGGGTTCGGGGATCGCTCAGGTCTCAGCCAGTGCCGGATTTGAAACAATTGTTCGCGAAGTCTCCGACGAACTTATCAATAAAGGTTTCGCCGGAATTGAAAAGTCACTCGCGAAGTTTGCTGAGAAAGGCTCGATTACCGCCGAACAACAAAAAGCGGTCCGCGATCGTTTAGCCGGCACGACATCATTCGACGACCTCGCGGACTGTGACATTATCGTCGAAGCCATCATCGAAAACGTCGAACTGAAAAGAACGACATACGCTGAGCTCGATCGCCTTTGCAAACCTGAAACGATTTTTGCTTCCAATACCTCATCGATCTCGATTACTGAAATGATGACGGCGACCTCGCCCGAGCGGCAAAAACGATTCCTCGGCCTGCACTTCTTCAATCCGGTGCCGATTATGAAATTAGTTGAAGTCGTGCGCACGATCCTGACTGATGAAGATGTGTACGAAGAGGCAATTGAATTCGGAAAGAAGCTCGGCAAGGTGCCCGTGCGCGCGGGAGATCGCACTGGTTTCATCGTGAATCGTTTGCTGGTGCCCTACATGCTTGATGCGATCCGCGCGTTGGAAGAAGGCGTTGGTTCAATCGTCGACATCGATACGTCGATGAAGCTCGGTTTGGGTTATCCGATGGGACCGTTTACGCTCGGCGATTTCGTGGGACTGGATACGACGTATTACATCGCTGAAATTATGTTTAATGAGTTTCGCGAGAAACGGTTTGCGCCGCCGCCACTACTAAAGCGGATGGTGATGGCGGGCCTATATGGGCGCAAGTCTGGCCGAGGGTTCTATGACTATTCCGATCCTAAGAATCCGGCGCCGATGAACTTGGTTTAGGGCGAGAGTTGCGATTTTCCCCTTTTGAATTCCAAGTTTGAACGGGCCCACGTTCTTTTTCTAACGCTTTCGTCCTGTCTTCCCGACGCGTAGCGTCGGCCTGAATTTAGCCCGGCCTTTCAAGGCCGGGTTCCAAACGAACCGCTCTCCGCGTCGCGTAGCGACGCATTGAAAATGAAAATGCTTCTTTGCTCCGTCGCTACGCGACGCGAACTTAAAACCACTTTCGATACCCGGCCTTGAAAGGCCGGGCTAAATTCAATTCGACGCTATGCGTCGATTATTTCACGCGACTTAAACTTGAAACTTGAAGCCATAATCGTCAAACGACGCGACCGTATCGTCACTGTAACCATCAATCGCCCGGATAAGCTCAATGCTCTATCACGCGAAACGATCGCCGCACTCAGCGACGCCTTTCAAACTTTCAAAAACGACAATGAGTTGCGCGCGATTATTCTCACCGGCGCCGGCGAACGAGCGTTTTCTGCGGGCACAGATTTAAGTGAACTGATCGATGTTCCTTCCGAACAGGCGCTGCCAGTCGCTCAACGGGGACAGAAGTTGTGCGAACAAATTGAGCAAAGTTCTGTGCCGGTCATCGCCGCGGTTAATGGCATCGCCGCCGGTGGCGGTTGCGAACTCGCGCTCGCGTGCCATCTCCGAGTAGCGTCGGAACAGGCACGCTTTAGTTTGCCGGAGACAAAACTGGGAATCATTCCCGGATATGGCGGGACCCAGCGCCTGCTGCGAGAGTTGGGACGCGCTCGCTCGCTCGAATTGATTCTGACTTCCGGCTCAATCGACGCGGCAGCGGCGATGAATTTGGGCCTGGTGAATCAGGTGGTACAAGCTTCCGAACTTCTCGCAACGGCTGAATCTCTCGCGGCGCAAATTGCTGAGCTCGCCCCGTTAGCCATCCGTGCCTGCCTGAGAGCAGTAGTCGACGGATCGCAGTTGCCGCTGGAGCAGGGACTCGCGTTGGAAGCGAAACTGTTTTCCAGTCTGTTCGCAACCGAAGATATGCGCGAAGGCACTCGCGCGTTTTTGGAAAAGCGAAAACCGAACTTTCGCGGTTGTTGATCCACACTATTGAATTTTGGACTTTGAATTGTGAACGCTTTGAACTTTGCTCGTTCCTTCCCTATACTCAAATGCCTTTGCATTCACCGAAATTGTGAGTATTTCTGATTGAAATCTACAGTGCATGAAGGAAGACTTGATGGCAGTGGTTTTCGTTTCGCTGTCGTCGCCAGTCGCTGGAATGATTTCATCAGCTCGCGTCTGATCGACGGCGCCCTGGATGCTTTCGAGCGCCTGCAAGTGAAACAAAGCGCGTTAGACATTTACCGCGTGCCGGGCGCTTTTGAGATTCCGCTGCTCGCGCAAAAGCTTGCGGCCACGAAAAAGTTTGCAGCGATTGTTTGCGTAGGTACAATTATTCGCGGCCAAACTCCGCACTTCGAATACATTGCCGGCGAAGTGACCAGAGGTATCGGCGAGGCCGCGTTGAAAACCGGCGTTCCCGTTCTCTTTGGCGTGATCACCGCCGATAACATGGACCAGGCGATTGAACGAGCGGGCGTTAAGTTGGGCAATAAAGGGTTCGAAGCGGCTACGGCCGCGGTTGAGTTAGCAAATCTTTATAAGAATGTGACGAGGGACAAGTAACGGGTGACAAGAGTGGTTTTTGACCTGTCACTTGTCATCCATCACTGGTATTTGTTTTATGGGTTCGCGACGTAAGGCGCGTGAATGCGCCTTGCAAATGCTCTTTGCGGCAGACGTAGCCGAAACCGACGCTGCCCACGTGCTGCGCACTTACTGGACAGAGTTGGGTGAAGCGGACGCGGAAGACGCCACGCGGGATTTCGCAACGCGTCTGGCGGCAGGAACGCTTGCGCATCTGGACACGCTCGACGAACGCATTCGTTCGCGCGCCGAACACTGGCGCATTCCTCGCATGGCGATAGTCGATCGCAATATTTTGCGACTCGCCGTTTATGAGTTTCTGTACGAACCTACGCCGCGCACTGTAGCCATCAACGAAGCACTTGAAATCGCCCGTCGGTTCTCAACCTACGAAGCCACTCAATTCATAAACGGCATCCTCGACGCCATTAAACGCGATTTGGATCAAGAGCAACCTCAGGAAAACATCGACACTTCGCAGTTGGAAAGCGAAGGTGACAGCGAGGTTGAAGAAGATTCCGATGAACAATCCGCGTCAGCCTGAATTTCTAATAGAGATCGAGGAACTGATTGAAAAGCTGTTCCGCGATGTCGACGCGTTGCGCGAGAGCTCTGGGAATCCGAACCTCCAACGCCGATCGATCGACCAGATTTTTCGCCACGCTCATAGTGTAAAAGGCCTGGCTGCGGCGATCGGCCTGGACAGTGTTAGCGAAATTGCCCACGCGTTTGAAACTGTGCTTGACGCTTTGCGCATGGGTCGCGTTTCGATCGACGAGCCGGTGCTCGTTGCGTGTGAAAATGCGGTTGAGGCGCTGTCAGACAGTTTGAATCTCGCCGCAAACGAAAGTGAGCAGCCACCGAGGAGAGAGCTTTTCGAACAACTCCAGGCGGCCGCACGATCACAGGCCTCGGCTTCAGGTCACGATGAAATACTTGAAACGTTGCCTTCCGAAATCTGGCAGTCCTTAAGTGATCAGGAAAAGCAGCGATTGACAATGGTGCTCGACGAGGGTTCCCCGCTTTTCCTGGTGACCGCAAATTTCCCCATCGCCAGTTTTGATCAGGAGTTTTTTCAACTGCGCGAGTTGCTCGCCGAACGCGGCGAAGTACTCGCGACCTCGCCGGCGGTCGATCTGAACAACTCAGAACGCGTCGACTTTCGCATTCTTTACGCCAGCGCTGCGACTGACTTTCACCAGAAGGTTTCAGCACAATTCAAACGCATCGAAGCGAAACGTCAGCCACAGCGCTCCAGCGTTCAACCGGCACCCTCTGTTTCTGCTTTAACAAATTTTGTCCGGACCGATTTGGAAAAGCTGGACCAACTAATCTCCGCAACTTATGAGCTATTTCGTACAACGACGAATGCGCTCGAGTCGCGCAACAAAAAGAAAAATCACGGGCAGGTCGATGCGACCGCAGAAAGTATTCGCTCTTCTTTCCTGGGCTTGCAAGACGAGCTGATCAACTTGCGGCTGGTGTCATTACGTCCCGTTTTGCAACGCGCCTTGCGAATGGGTCGCAGTGCCGCGCGCACAGCCGCAAAAGAAATTGATTTTGAACTAGTGGAAAAAGATTTGCGGGTTGATAAAGTCCTTGGCGATGCGCTTGCCGATCCGCTTTTCCACTTGATACGTAACGCGGTCGATCATGGGATCGAATCCGCAGCGGAGCGCGCAAGCATTGGTAAATCAAAACGCGCAACCATTCGCATTGAAGCGTTTCATGAAGGAGCGCAAACGCGAATTCGCATCTCGGATGACGGACGTGGAATCGATCCGGCTCTGATATCCGCAGCGGCGCTGCGCCTCGGATTAATAACTGATGGTTCGCAACTTGATGCTGAGCGGAGTCTCCGACTGATTTTTCGGCCGGGCTTTACGACGCTCGAATCAGCCACCGAAATTTCCGGACGTGGCGTCGGGCTCGATGTCGTTGAAACTGCAATCGAAAACGCGGGCGGTGAGTTAAGAGTGTCGAGCGCGCTGTCCGTGGGTACGACGTTTGAGATTCTCTTACCGGTAACTTTTGGTTTGTTAACAGCGTCAGTCCTTCTGGCGGGCGGAAAGCGGTATTGCCTTCCAGCAGAACAGGTGGTCAGCATTGAAGATCTTTCCGGCGCCAGATCCAAAGGCGAGCCGGCCATCGAACTAACGGAGTTATTAGGAACTCCACCGGTAAAAGCTAAGCGCAAAACCAGAAAGCTTGTGACCTGCAAATCGTTCGAAGCAGACGAACGGTTTCAAGTGGCGGTCGACGGCGTGGAACTCAATCAGGAAATTTTGGTGCGCAGCCTTGGCCGTCATGCCGGGCGCTGGTACGGCGTGTCAGGGGCCGCCGAACTGCGCGATGGCGAAATTGTGTTGGTACTCGATCTCGCTCGACTGCTGCATAATTCCCAGGCAGTGCCTTAGAAATTCAATCAGGCCCAATCCATCTTCGGGTGCATCGAATGCCACTGCGTTGCTTTCTCAAACGCGAGCGCCACCCGCAACGCCGCTGCCTCATCGTAAAGGCGGCCAGTAAACATGATTGACTGCGGTAGCCCCTTAGCAAAGCCGCAGGGAACGCATACCGCAGGATGCCCGGTGAGATTTGTAATTAACAAACTGACGCTGCCCGGCGCAGGCGAAACGAACGCGTCCCAGTTCGTCATCAATTCGTCCATTTGTTGCATCAGCAGTCGTCGCGCCCGTTGAGCGCGGATGTATTCAACCGCGGGTATGAAGCGCGAGCTGCGGAAGGTGTTGGGCCAATCGAAAGGTTCCTGACCGGAAAGCTGGTTTATGGCGCCGTTCCGGGTGATGTCATCGAATGCAGCTGCCGCTTCGGAAACAAGAATGATGCGCAAAGCTCCAACGGGAAACTTCGGCATTTCGATCGGCTGCAAATTTGCCCCGGCGGACTTCAGCGCACTTAGCGCTCGCTCGTAAACAGTTTTTCGCTCGGCATCAGTTTGCTGATCAAACTCAGTTTTGATGTATCCAATTCGCATTTCAGCAAGTGGACGATCCGGTCGCCAATTAAACGCTGCGCCGCCAACAGTCAGGTCGTGGCCATCCGGACCGTAGCTGGCGGACAGAGCCGCTGCGCAATCTTCGACGCCACGACAAATCGGACCGACTTTGTCCATGGTCCAACTCAGTCCCATCGCACCGTGGCGGCTGATACGTCCATAGGTTGGCCGCAGGCCGACAACTCCGCAACGAGACGACGGCGAGATAATCGAACCGAGCGTTTCCGTTCCAATTGAAAAACCGACTAAGCCCGCTGCCGTTGCGGACGCCGGGCCAGCAGAAGATCCGCTCGAACCGGTCTTGTCCTCTTCGACTTGCCACGGGTTCCGCGTCATGCCGTTAAACCAGCGGCCACCTTGTGCCAGCGCGCCCATCGAAAGCTTTGCGACTAACACCGCCCCCGCCTCGCGCAGACGCTCGACGACTGTGGCATCCATGTCGATCACTTGATCCCGAAACGGTTCGGCGCCCCAGGTAGTTTTGATTCCCTTGGTGGCGAACAGATCTTTCGCGCCCCAGGGAATGCCATGAAGCGGTCCGCGATATTTACCCGCTTTCATTTCACGCTCGGCGTCCGTGGCCTGCTGCAGCGAGAGATCTTCTGTCAAAGTCACCACGCAATTAAGTCTTGGACCATACTTCTTCAAGCGCTCTAGATACATCTTCGTTAGTTCAACCGGCGATACTCTTCGCGTACGAATCAGCGCACTCAGTTGCGACACGCTTGCGAAGGCGAGGTCTTCGATTGAATTGAACGCCGCAAGTTGAGTCTGACTGAATTTGAACCTGGTCCTTGTGGTATCCAACTTTTTTCCGGGCAAAGCTGGATGAAACAACGTGGCCGGTTCGGTATCCAGTGGAACGTCAAGCTTTCGCAGCGCGTCGTAGCGATCGAGATTAGAACTGACATTTTGCAATGCCATTGATTCTTGAGCATCGGTCAACTCGATACCGATCAGTTTCTCGGCCTGCTCCAGCATCTCCTTGTTAACGCGCAACGGTGTTGGCGACGGGCTTGGCGAAGGCAACGGCGTTGGCGTAGGGGTCGGCGAAAGCATTTGTGCCTGCGAAGTGGTTTGTAGATGAGGAGCAACGATCGCAGCCGCGCCGATCGCCGGCACAAACTTTACGAATGAACGCCGGTCTATAGTTTTCGCGTTCGCCGTGGCTTTAGATTTCCTGGTAACGGTCTTCGTTGCGGCTTCTTTTCTCATGTTTGACGTGGCCCTATTTTGAAACCCTTCAGAAAGGCAAGTTTTTCCGTGCATCGGCTGGCGCATTCGCAAGCAAACATCAATCGCAATTACTGCAACATTGGTTTCGGACTGCCGGTTGCCATTGGCTGAGGCGCACTGCTTCCATATTTCAGCTTCAATAACTTTGCTTTGCCCACGCGATAGATGGTTAAGACATAAAGATTGTCGTACTCAGTTTCCGGAATTATTGGAAGTTGAGGGCCACCAAGCGCGGCAATAATCTCGGGCACCGTGTTGTTGTGTCCGGCGACGAAGACGACATCGCCGTTGTGTTGGGCGCGAATTTGCCTAACCAACTCCGCGGTGTTTTTCGCTTCTACCTGCGCGGGCGCTACGCCAATTTTATCAGCCAGCGGTTTGACCGTTTGCTGCGTACGTTTGTATTGCGTCGCGTAAATCGCCTTGATGCCGGCATCTCCAAACATGCGCGCCAACTCTTGCGCGCGCGCTTGCCCCTCAGCGCTGAGATCGGGATCCGGATTATTCGGTTCAATATTTTTCTCAGCGTGACGCGTTAGAATCACAGTCGTCATCGGCCGTTCAAAAGTTGAGAAGTATGCGAAGAGAACGACCGCACCAAAAACCGCGAACAACATAACGAAAACCAGCGCGGTTCTTAGGCGCGCGCGCGGCGGCGATGAATCGTCCAAGGTGCTGCTTTCCTGCGGAAGGATTGAATGAAACTGCGGCGCTAAGATAACACCCGCGAAACAAAATTCTAAGTTTTTGTCCGCTTAAAAACGAATGTCGCCTCTGGAAATCGAGCGAACAGGTGCAGACGTTCGCGCAACTCGCGCTCGGCGGGGTGACAGATGCAAACACCGAATGAAGATGTTAGTCTATTGCTTAAACATCACACCGCTAAACGGTCGCACAAACCGCAGCATTCACGTTGATTGAGGTGGCAGAATTGGCGCAACAGAGAACAGATTTATCAGAATTAATAGCCGAGAATTTTGGCGCCAATGCCACCTACGTTGAAGGTCTGTTGGGACGCTTTCGCAGCGACCCAAACCTTGTGGATGAATCATGGCGAGCATACTTCACCGAGCTCCTGGCAAACGGGGATCATACGCCGCAACCAACATCGACAGCGTTGCCTGAGAATGGCCGCCAACAAGTGAGCGCTACTGCTGCCAAACCTTCGCCGGCCAAAACAACGGCGGAACCAACCGACCAATCTGCGCCGGCAATAACTGAAGCAAGAGAAATAATTCCGATTCGCGGCGCGGCACTGAAGATCGTCGAGAACATGGACGCGAGCCTGGGCGTTCCGACGGCGACTTCACAACGGCGCATTCCGGTAAAGCTGCTCGACGAGAATCGCAGGTTGATCAACGAATTCCTTCGCGAGAACGGTCGCGGAAAAGTTTCCTACACACACTTGATTGCGTGGGCTCTGCTGCGTGCGCTGGATGAATTTCCATCGCTCAATGATGGTTTCGAGATTGTTGACGGCGCTCCGGCGCGAGTTCGACGCGCGCAAATCAACCTTGGTGTCGCGATTGACTTGACTAAGAAAGACGGGACGCGCACCTTGCTGGTCCCAAATGTCAAACACGCGGGCCAGCTTCGCTTCAGCGAGTTCCTTGAGTCGTATGATGACGTCATTAAGCGGGCGCGCGACGGCAAGCTTCAGATTCCGGACTTTCAGGGAACAACCCTTTCCTTAACTAATCCCGGAACGATTGGAACAGTCGCATCAACGCCGCGACTGATGGCTGGTCAATCGCTAATCATCGCCACCGGGGCGATCGAGTATCCCGCTGAGTACCAGGCAATGGCGCCTGAAGCACTATCGCAACTTGGCATCTCTAAAGCGATCACTATTAGCAGCACCTACGATCATCGCATCATTCAGGGTGCCGAGTCCGGCGCATTTCTCGCGCGCGTACACCAGTTGTTACTCGGGGACGCAAAGTTCTATGACAGCATTTTCTCGGACATCGGGTTGGCCCACGTCCCTTTCCGTTGGAGCGTCGACCGGAATCCTTCACTCTTTGCAGGCGACCAGGCACGCGAGCAAACCACCAAAGAAGCACGGGTGATGGAATTGATCAATGCGTATCGCGTGCGCGGCCACTTGATCGCAGACATCGATCCGTTACATGCGATGCCCGTGTTGTACCACCCGGAACTCGATATCCAAACGTACGGCTTGACGATATGGGACCTCGACCGCGAATTCGTTACTGGCGGCTTAGGAGGTACCGAAAGCGCGACGTTGCGCGAAATTCTGGGCATCCTCCAGCGTGCCTACTGCGGCAAGGTCGGAATTGAATATCGGCATATTCAGAGCAAAGAAGAAAAACTTTGGATCCGCGATCAGATCCGGCGCGAGCTCGTCAATCCAGAACCGCTGCCGGTCGAGATCAGGAAACAATTGCTTTGGAAATTGATTTCCGCCGAACAATTCGAACGTTTTCTGCACACCAAGTACCTCGGTCAAAAGCGTTTCTCGCTTGAAGGAAGCGAAACAATTATTCCTTTGCTGGACCAGCTGATCCTCGGCGCCGCCCAACGGGGTGTTGAAGACATTACGCTCGGCATGGCGCATCGCGGCCGCTTGAACGTGTTGGCGAATGTCATTGGAAATTTCTGCGAACGCATTTTCACTTCGTTCGAAGGCTCGGTCCACCCGTCATTCCCGGCGGACGAAGGCGACGTGAAGTATCACCAGGGTGCGACCGGCGAACGCGAAACTGCCGATGGCAAGAAAGTTTTACTGACGCTGTCAC
>DATENN010000430.1:0-18013 GCA_035275045.1 Pyrinomonadaceae bacterium | reverse complement strand
AAAGCGTGAAAGACGCCCTCGATTGGCGCGAACACTTTAAGAAACGTCCGGTCGCCTGGACATTGGGGGCAGCCGGCGTCGGATTCTTTGTCGGTTACGGCCTTGCCGCCGCTTTAACTGACGATGACGATACTGACACAGAAGACAATTACTATTCGCGGCCCACGACGCAGTTGTATGCGCGGGCGCAAAGTGAGATTGCGCGAGAGTTGGGTTCGTCTTCGCCGCAGCCTGCGGCGACGCCTTCAAATGGTCACGACGAAGGGCCGGGCTTAATTGAGCGTTTCAAGGAAACGTCCGCCTACGATCGTTTGAGCAAAGAAGTCGGATCGCTGGGGGATCGTCTGGTTGAAGAACTTTCGAGCACAGCGCAGCAGGTCGTGTTGCCGGCTTTGCTCAAGAAGATCAAGGGCTGGATCGGCGTTGATCTGTCAAATCGCGGCGCCTCGATGCACGCGGAAAGTCCGGCGCCAAAGAGCTACGAGCCATCCGTGGCTGAGTCGCGTCAATTCTGATCGACCTTAGTTCGGATAAAGGCGGGCGCCGGGCCCGCCTTTTTTTATTTGGACGTTGACTTAAGTTCCAATACAAACCTAGACTCGCATTCGCCGCGCTCTCTTAATCCTCGAACTAAGGAACTATCCATGACTATCGCCTCCAACAAACTATTGTTGCTGCCCGCTTCGCTTGTTTTCTTGCTGCTGGTTGCGAGCCTGCAGTTTTCAGTTTTGGCGCAAACGGCTGAAGACCAGAAAAACCGCGAGCTGGCGTTGCAGCTTTACGATCAAAACAAATTCACTGAGGCGATTCCTATTCTGGAAAAGCTGACGAAGGTTTATCCAAACGATTCAGTTCTTTGGGAGCGCCTCGGTTGGGCCTCTTTCGTGGTGTCTGCGTCCCTCAAAGATGCCGACGCGCGCACGAAGGGCCGAGATCGCGCACGCGCGGCACTGTTGCGCGCCCAGGAACTGGGCGACAACAGCAATTTGCTGAAGTCCGGTCTCGAAGCTTTGTCGGGTCCTGACCCCGGCGAATTGAAATTTTCCAACAATCCGGAAGCGGATGCAGCGATGCGCGAAGGTGAAGAAGCGCATAGTCGCGGCGAATTGGATAAAGCTATTGCTTCTTACCAGCGCGCACTTCAGTTGGATCCGAAGTTGTATAACGCCGCGCTATGGACTGGCGACATGTATTTCAAGAAGGGTTTTCAGGAAAAGGACACCCACGCGCGTGACGAGTTGCTGAATAAAGCCGGCGAGTGGTTCGCCCGCGCCATTGGCATCGATGAGAATGTCGAAACAGCATATCGCTATTGGGGCGATGCGTTGATGCTGCAAAGCAGGCAAACGGATGCGATGATGAAATTCATCGATGCGATCATCGCCGAGCCCGGAAATCGCAATCCTTACATGGGTCTGACGCAATGGGGACAGCGAACGCAGACGTCAATGGGCCATCCTCAGATTGAAGTTCCAGTGAAAGTGTCGCTAACGCCTGACGGTACAGCGCACATTGATTTTGATCCCGCTCTGCGAGCGAGCACGGACGGTTCCGCGGCGTGGGAAAGTTATGGGCAGGTGCGTTCGCACTGGGTGGCTGAAGATTTTCGCAAGAATTACGCGAGCGAATCTGTCTACCGGCATTCGCTGCGCGAAGAAGTCGCAGCGCTGCGCCAGACGGCCGAAGCCGCCGCGGCCCTTCTAAAAACGGGTAAAGTGAAATCGCTTTCACCTTCGCTTGCGGCGCTAGTAAAGCTCAACGACGCTGATCTGCTTGAGCCTTTCGTATTCTTCACCCGCGCTGACCAGGGCATTACGCGCGATTACGTAGAATTCCGCCGCGCCAATCGCGAGAAACTAAGGCGCTACTGGGCCGAAATAGTCATCGCCGGAAAATAAAAAGCGCGCAGCTTCATAAGAACTGCGCGCTGGCTTGTCCCTTGAATGTCTACCGCTGAGGCAACGGTTTACGCGGCAATTTCTCATCTCGCATTGCTGCGTCATAAACAAACGCTGCCATGATCGTCGCCGCTTGCTTCATATCATCCGCCTGAATGCGATCGAACACATCCTGGTTCGAGTGATGTGTGCGCGTGTCGTACTCAATCTCGTCCTGAATAAACTGAAATCCGGGCAAGCCCACCGCGTCGAACGACAAGTGATCGGTGCCGCCCGTATTCGAGATTGAAAGCGTCGCCGCGCCCATATCGCGAAACGGCACGAGCCATTGTCTGAACAACGGACGGACGGCTTCATTATTTTGCAGGTACACGCCGCGAATTTTTCCAGTCCCGTTATCGAGGTTGAAGTAACCGGCAAACTTTTCGTGCTCGGGTGTAGTGATCAATTTTGCCGGCGCGGGCGTTGCTCCGGGTGCTGCGGCGGGCATGCTTTCCGACTTCGCGAAGTGTTGCGCCACATATGCTTTCGAGCCCAGCAAGCCCTCCTCTTCTCCGGTCCATAAGGCAATACGAATCGTTCGTCGTGGTTTAAGACCGAGTGCCTGAATGATCCTCACTGCTTCCATTGCTACCGCGACACCCGCGCCGTTATCGGTGGCGCCGGTTCCGGCGTGCCACGAATCCAGGTGACCGCCGAGCATCACTACTTCATCCTTCAAGTCACTGCCGGGAATCTCGGCGATAGTGTTGTAGGCCATAGGGTCGGTGTCCTGCCATTCAACTTTTAGTTCGACCGTCATTTTTGGCTGCTCACCGGCTTGAAGCATGCGGACGATGCGATTGTAGTGCTCGATCGCTAACACGATCTGCGGCGTGACCTGGTTAGCGTTTTTGTCGTAAGACTGGATTAACCGCGGAGCGTTTGGACCAAACGAATCTGCCGTAACCGGCTGTGCAACGGTGGCGGATTGCACGAAGATTGTTCCGCCGTCGCCGCCGCGACTGGGATCGACCAGCAACGCTGCTCCCTCTTCGCGAAAGAATTCGTACTTCTGCAGGTTGTAGACCTGCGCCGCGCGTGCCTCGGGAGAAAAACGACGACCGGATGCGCTGGGCACCGGAGCATCCGCCAAAGCCAACAGATTCTTGTCATCGAGTCTTGTGCCCGGTGCTTCAAAATGCGCTTTCACTTCGCGCATTGGTGAAGTTAAGACAATCGCGCCTTTCAATTTTCCCTTGAACTGCTGCAGTTCGGTGAAATTTTTGGCGTCGACGTAGACCACAGGCGCAGTCAAAGTTCCCGAGAGTCCGGGCGACCACGCTTTCGGATATGCGATTAGTGGAATCGTCAGCGGTTCAGTTATTTGCGCTGAGAAACGCTTTAGCGTCCAGCCACGGCCGAATGGGCCCCAGGCCTCGAGGTGCGCATTTTGAAGTCCAAACTTGGTTAATTGATCCCGCGTCCACTCGTTCGCTCGTTTCATTCCCGGCGAGGCAGTTAAGCGTGGGCCAATGACGTCGCTGAGATAACTCAAGGTTTGCATTATCTGCGAACGATTCAGACCTTCGTCCTTAATGCGCACGATCGGATCGTTTGGATCCGCCGCATCACTACGGCGTGGCGTCGCTTCCGGCGTGGGTGTAGCAGCAGGCTGTTGAGCGAAAGCAGTTAATGGCAAACAGACAAAAGCAATAAGTAGCAATACAGCTACGTTTCGTCGCAGCATCGATTTATCTCCTAAGTGAGTTGGATTCCGAAAGATAGTTTGCGCGAGTACGAGGTACAAATTCAACTCGGCCCAGCGCCGCCGGCAAAGAACAGACGATCGCCTTTGGTCTGTTGGACGTCCGGTCTTTGGTCTTTGAATTTTGAATTTTGAACTTGAACGGAACTAACTAACTCGCGCAGTTTTCTTTGGTTTGGCTTTTTCTTTGGGAGTATCGGCGGCTTCCGCTTCGTTTGAACGATAACCACAATCGGGGTTTGCGCAGTAGCGGAAAGTTCCCTGCTTTTTCGTTGTCTTCTCGAGCAGGAAAGGCTCGTTACATCGCGGACAAGGCTCGGCTACGGGTTTGTCCCAATAAACTCGATCACAATCCGGATAAGCAGAACAGCCGTAAAAAACTTTCCCGCGCTTTGATTTCTTCACCACCAGTTCGCCCTTGCAGCCGGGCCGGCTGCAATGCACGCCCGTCGATTCCTGTTTTATGTATTTGCACTTTGGATAATTCGAACAAGAAATGAATTCGCCAAACCGTCCAAACCGGCGCACCAGTTGCGCATTATCGACGGGACACTTTTCATCAAGCGGCACCGGCGCGGGCGCCGCTACGCCGCTCTTGGCAATCTTGCGGATGTTCCGACAGTCGGGATAACCGGTGCAGCCAAGGAACGGCCCAAACCGGCCGCGCTTCATCTGCATGGGCTTGCCGCACAAATCGCAGACTTCGGGTTCCGCTGCTTCTTCTGACGAGGACGCTGGACCCGTTGTTCCCGCGCCGCCGTTTGAGCTCGGCGCCGCCTCAGAATCACGCGTCGCGCCACAATTCAAGCACTTCAAATATTTTCCAAAGCGGCCCCACTTTTCCACCATGCCCGGCGTTTGGCACTTCAGACAGACCTCTTCGGTCGGAGTATCCGTCTCCTTGATTTCCTTGATGTGTACTTTGAACTTGTCGAGATCGTCGGCAAACTTTCCGTAGAACTCATGCAGCGCATCGGTCCACTTCAACTTTCCTTCTTCGATGGAATCGAGTTCTTCTTCCATCCGCGCCGTATAAGTCTCATTAAAGAGATCGTCAAAACCGCCGTCGATTAACAGATCGTTGACTGTCTTGCCGAGCCCGGTCGGATGAAAACGTCCTTCAAGCTTTTCCACGTATTCGCGGGCCTGAATCGTAGTCATGATCGCCGCGTAGGTAGATGGCCGGCCGATGCCTTTTTCTTCGAGGGCCTTGACCAGGGTCGCCTCAGTAAAGCGCGGCGGCGGATCGGTGAAATGTTGTTCCGGAGTGATCTGATTCAATGCAAGTACTTCGCCTTGCTCGACGTTCGGCAAGCTGCGCTCAGCCTCTTCATCGTCGTCAGTCTTTTCGTCACGGCCTTCCTGATAAAGTTTGAGAAAGCCGTCAAATTTTTGTACTGAGCCAGTCGCGCGAAACACAAAGCGCCCAGCGCCAATGTCGATGGTTGTCTGGTCAAAAATTGCAGGCGTCATTTGCGAAGCGACGAAGCGTTGCCAGATCAGGCGGTACAGCTTGAGCTCGTCTTTGTTTAGATATTGCGCCAGCGAATCGGGAGTGCGCGCAACTTCAGTCGGACGAATGGCTTCGTGCGCGTCCTGCGCGTCCTTTTTAGAACGATAGAAAACGGGCTTAGGGGGTAGATAGGGCGCGCCGTACTGAGTGTTGATGAAGTCGCGCACCTCGGCAAGCGCTGCGTCCGACACGCGCGTTGAGTCCGTGCGCATGTAGGTAATCAAACCAACGGAGCCTTCAGAACCAAGTTCGACACCTTCATAAAGCTTTTGCGCAATCATCATCGTGCGCTTAACTGCGTAGCCGAGTTTGCGCGCCGCTTCCTGTTGCAGTTTAGAGGTGATGAAAGGCGGGACCGGGTTGCGCTTGCGTTCCTTTCGCGTAACTTCGTTGACGACAAACTTTTGTTGTTGCGCCTCCCCAACGATGTCGGTCGCCGTCTGCTCGTTGCCAATGCGAATCTCGTTTTTCTTCGGCTCCTGATCAAAACCGCCCGTCTTAACTGTTTGCTCGCCTACCTTGAACAGACGCGCGTCGAACGCGGGCGGCAGTTTAGCTCCCAGATTGGCAGCGATGGTCCAATATTCAGTCTTGATGAACTTTTCAATTTCGCGTTCCCGTTCAACCACCATGCGCAACGCAACCGATTGCACGCGACCCGCGCTCAAGCGGCCGCCGACAGTGCGGCAAAGCAGCGGAGAAACCTTGTAGCCAACTAGTCGATCGAGCACGCGTCGCGCTTGTTGTGAGTTAACGAGGTTTTCATCGATGGCGCGTGGATGTTCAAACGCCTCGTTGACGGCACGCTTCGTAATCTCGTTGAACATTACGCGAAAAGCCGGCTTTGCCGGGCGCTTGGGAACTATTTCTTCGGCAAGGTGCTGGCAAATTGCCTCGCCTTCGCGGTCAGGGTCGGCGGCGAGATAAATCGCGTCGGCTTCCTTCGCCGCCTTTTTTAGTTCGGCGACAATCTTTTTGTTATTGCGTTTGCGAGAATCGGGAATTACTTCATAAGTCGGCTTGAAGTCGTCGTCGACATCGACGCCCAAACCTTTCGAAGGCAGATCTTTAATGTGGCCTATCGAGGCCTTAACCAGATAGTCCTTTCCCAGGTACTTATTAATTGTCTTCGCCTTAGCCGGCGATTCAACTATTACTAAATTCTTAGCCATTTCTTTAGTGGCACAGACTTCAGTCTGTGTCCCTGCTTATGCGCACAGACTTAAGTCTGTGCCACCTCACATCTTTCGTACAAAACATTTGCCCGGAAGGGCCCGCACCAGATCGCGCATTTCCAACGTCAAGAGTGCCGCAGTTAATTCAGAAATTGATAACTTGCTACGATCGACCAACAAATCAATATGCGCCGGATCGTCAGCCGATAACAACTTGAACACCGAATGCTCAAAACCAGTCAATCCCTCGGGAACCAGCGCCAGCCGGTCAGCCAAACTCTTTTCCTTCTTCTTCACACTGAGCGGCGGCGGCAACAATCGCGCTGCAATTTGCGGCGGTAACTCCGCAGCGATGTCCTGCCATTGCTGCACGAGTTTGGCGCCCGCACCCTTTATCAAATAGTTCGTGCCGAACGAGGTGCGCGACGTTATATTCCCCGGAACAGCAAACACTTCGCGATTTTGTTCAATCGCTAGTCGCGCGGTAATTAACGAGCCCGAATTTTCCGCCGCTTCAACTACTACCACGCCCAGGCTCAGTCCGCTAATAATGCGATTTCGATAGGGAAAGTTTTCCGAGACGGGTGGAGTCGCCAACGGGAACTGCGAAACCAGCGCGCCACCCGCGCCTAAAATTTCGTCAGCCAGCTTCCGGTGATCGCGCGGATAGACTTCATCGATTCCGGTGCCGAGCACGCCAATGGTGCGGCCGCCGCCTTCGATCGCGCCACGATGTGCAGCGGCATCGATGCCCCGCGCAAATCCCGAAACGATGGTCACTCCGCGTTGCGCCAAATCACGCGCCAACATCAACGCGGCATTCTGACCATAGGTTGAACACTTGCGCGACCCGACAATAGCGATGCACGGTTGGTCAAGACAAAGTGACCACGCTCCTTTTACATAAAGAGCGATCGGCGGATCATAAATCTCTCGCAGCAAGGCCGGATACACGCCGTCGTCTAGCACCAGAATGTCGCCGCCGACTCGCCGCACCTGCAACAATTCCAGCTCGGCCTTCTCGTGCAGATCGTGAGCAACAATGCTGTCAACAGCTTCAGGCAGCAGCTTGAGCTTCTCAAGTTCGTTGCGCTTCGCCTGGTAGACCGCCTCAGCAGATCCAAAGCGCTCGAGCAGCTTCGCAGCCGCCCGCGGCCCAACGCCGGGAGTCATATTTAATGCTATCCATTCGCGCATTGTGCTTAGTCCATTGTCAGTTGTCCCTAGTTGGTCTTCGGTCTTTGGTCTTTGGTCTCCGGTCTTTGGTCTTCAGCCTTCGGTCTTGTTCTTTGTTTGAAATCGAATTGTTGACTTCGAATTTTGAGCTCTTGCAACGCTTCCTGCTCGTGCCTACTGACTACTGACTACTGACTACTGTTATGGCGGAGGCGTGTAGGAATCGAACCTACCTGAGCCTGCTCTCACAGTCTCACTAACGGTTTTGAAGACCGCGCCATTCACCAGAACAGATTCGCCTCCTCTATTACTGACTCCGAGATCCGTGTCCAGATTCGCGCTTCAATGGCTTGAGATTTGGGTTGCGGAAATTACTTCCGATTGGGTGATTCCGAAATCTCTCGCGATTGTTTCAAACAACTAATCCCAATTTGACCCAGCGGCGCGAGAACCCTACGCGCCGTCCCGCGATGCTGTCAAGGCAGCGCTTTCAGATGCCGCGTTCAAATTCATGCAGAAAATTCAGAAACGCCTTGAGCCTCTATCCTTTGCGGTTCGCTCTGAAAACCGCTGCGTTTCGGGCTCGTACATGGCGAATTTCCCGGCTGCTAACTTGACCTAACAGGCGTGCGCCGCTAAGATGCTTTTTCCCGAACGGACGTTCGAACGGCTGGATAGCAATTACCGGATTAGGCCGAAAACCTGAGAACTTTCGCCGTTTCTAAGATGGCAAAGGACAAGAATGATTAATTTTGAAACATCGCCCGAGCAATATCATCACTGGAAATTGAGCGTAGACGGCGCTGTCGCGCACCTCAGCATGGACGTGCACGAGGACGACACCCTCGCCGATGGCTACAAACTCAAACTGAACTCGTACGATCTCGGCGTCGATATTGAGCTCGCAGACGCGGTGCAACGCATTCGCTTTGAACACCCGGAAGTGAAGGTCGTCGTCATCACCAGTTTGAAACCTCGCATCTTCTGCGCCGGCGCCAACATCTACATGCTTGGCACTTCCTCTCATGCTTTCAAGGTAAACTTTTGCAAGTTCACAAACGAAACTCGCTGTGCAATTGAAGACGATTCATATCACTCCGGTCGACGTTATATCGCCGCGCTAAACGGCACTGCTTCCGGTGGCGGCTACGAGCTCGCAATTGCCTGCGACGAAATTTATTTAGTCGATGATGGCAATTCGGCTGTCTCGCTTCCCGAGGTGCCGTTGCTTGGTGTGTTGCCGGGCACGGGAGGTCTGACCCGTTTAGTCGATAAGCGAAAAATTCGTCGCGATCGCGCCGACGTTTTTTCCACCCTGGCCGAGGGACTCAAGGGCAAGCGCGCTAAAGAGTGGGGCTTGATCGATGATTACTTCCCTACCAGCAAGTTTCAGGAAGGCATCGACGCACGCGTAAAAGAGATCCTCAATACGCAAAATGTTGGTTCGCGTCCCAGTTCGGCGGATTTCGCTTTGAACGGGGCCGAGGCTTTGCCGGCTGGCGGAATAAAACTAAATCCACTGCAAAAAGAAATTCTGCCGGCCGGTATTAACTACAAGTACGTAAAACTAATTTGCAACCGCGAACAGCGCTATGCGGACCTGACAGTGGTTGGACCTGAGTGCCGGCCGCAGATGTCACCTGAAGAAATTGAGCGCGCCGGCGATCAGTGGTGGCCATTGCAAACTTACCGCGAATTAGATGACGCGCTGCTCCATTTGCGAGTGAACGAACCGGAGATCGGTTTAGTTTGTCTTCGCACTGAAGGCGAAATTTCAAATGTAGAAGCGGTTGATGAAACGTTGCTGACGCATCACGATCATTGGCTGGTGCGCGAGACGATTCTGTTTATGGCGCGCGTGCTGCGCCGTTTGGATCTGACGGCGAAGACGTTCTTTGCGATCGTCCAACCCGATAGTTGTTTTGCCGGCAACCTAATGGAGCTTTTGCTCGCATCGGACCGCAGCTACATGCTGAACAATCCTGATCAAGAAGTTGAGATTATGCCGAGCCAGCTTAACGGCGGCGCCTTTCCGATGAGCAACGGGCTAACGCGCCTGCAGTCTCGCTTCTTAGCAGAACCGGAGCGAGTCGACGAAGTTCTTGCGCGCACTCAACCCTATGACACCGAAGAAGCGGAAGCTGGGGGTCTGGTCACGTTCGCCCCGGACGATCTTGATTGGGAAGACGAAATTCGCGTTGCGATCGAAGAGCGAACGTCGCTCTCGCCGGACGCCTTGACGGGAATGGAAGCGTCGTTGCGCTTCGCAGGTCCTGAAACCATGGACACGAAAATCTACGGACGGCTGACGGCGTGGCAAAACTGGATCTTCCAACGTCCAAACGCGGTCGGAGAAAAAGGCGCGCTGACGAATTACGGTAAACCGACGCAAGCACAATTTGATTACAAACGAACCTAGTAGCACAGACTTTAGTCTGTGAAACTGACAGAAAACACACAGACTGAAGTCTGTGCCACTAAAATCATGAATCTATACGATCGCATTCCTAATAACGTAAACCTCAACGAAGACAAAAAACTTCAACGGGCGCTCGAGAAGTGGTTGCCGAACTATCTCGACTGGTGGAACGAGATGGGGCCCGACGGTTTTCAAACCAAAGACGTCTACCTGCGCACCGCGATTAGCGTTGAACCGGACGGCTGGGCCAACTTTGATTACGTCAAGATGCCGGATTATCGCTGGGGAATCTTTCTGAAACCTGCCGAGGCCGACGCGAAAATCGGTTTTGGTGACAATTATGGCCAGCCCGCGTACCAGGAAGTGCCGGGGGAATTTCGTAACGCGCTGCGCCGCATCATCGTCACCCAGGGCGACACTGAACCGGCTTCGGTTGAGCAGCAACGCGAGCTTGGTAAGACCTGCCCATCGCTTTACGACCTGCGCAATTTGTTCCAAGTGAACGTCGAAGAAGGCCGACATTTATGGGCCATGGTTTACCTGCTGCAACGATTCTTTGGCCGCGACGGCCGTGACGAAGCGGATGCGTTGCTGGAAAGGCGCAGCGGCAATCCGGACAAGCCGCGCATTCTGGAAGCTTTTAACCAGCCCTGCGATGACTGGCTCAATTTTTTCTGCTTCACAATGTTTACAGATCGCGATGGCAAGTATCAGCTTTCTGCATTGGCTGAATCCGGTTTCGAGCCGCTCGCGCGCACTTGCCAGTTCATGCTGACGGAAGAGGCGCACCACATGTTCGTCGGTGACACTGGCATTAATCGCACGGTTAAACGCACCGCGCAGTTGATGAAGCAGGGTGACGTGCGCGAGCTTGGCGGCATTCCCCTGGACATCATTCAGCGCTACATAAATTTCTGGTTTAGCTACTCCCTTGATTTGTTTGGCGGCGAGATAAGTTCGAACTCGGCTGACTTTTTTGCGGCTGGTCTGAAAGGACGTTACAAGGAACAAGAGCAGTACGAGGATCACATTGCCGCGAATGAAATCTTCAATATGAAAGTGGTCGAAGACAATCAGCTTAAGGATTCCCAGGTGCCGTTGCGCAATGCGCTGAACGAAGTGCTGCGCATGGAATACGTGAAGGACTGCGAAAAAGGTTTGGCCCGCTGGAACAAGACTCTTGCCGAAGAAGGCGTCGCTGAGCGCCTGTCGTTACCCAACTCGCGATTTCATCGCCATGTGGGCGAGTACGCCGGGCACTATTTCGACATCGCGGGCAACTTGATCTCGCAGCAAGACTTTGAAAAGCGAAAGTCGGAATGGCTGCCGACGATTGAAGACCGCGAGTACGTTCGCAGTTTGATGAAGCCGGTTACCGAACCGGGCAAAATTGCCAACTGGATCGCGCCACCGGCCACCGGCATTAAGGGCAAGCCGTTTGAGTTTGAATATGTGCGACTCTGACGGGAGTCCGAACAAAAACCCAAGACCAAAGACCAAAAATAGAATGCAGGACTTCACCAAACACGATCGTAAGTTAGAATTTATCCTGCAGAACGCCGCGCGCATCTTTGCTGAGAAGAGTTACCACTCGACCACGATGCGCGACATCTCGCGCGCAACTGGCGTTAGCCTCGCCGGCCTCTATCACTACTGCAAATCAAAAGAAGAATTACTTTTTCTGATTCAGGACAACTGCTTTGGTCGCGTTCTGGAAAGCGTTGAAGCGCGACTTCAAAATGAAACCGATCCAATGATACGGCTGCGTCTGTTCATCGAAAATCATCTGTCGTTTTTTGCGATGAATATGGCTGAAATGAAAGTTTTGTCGCACGAGGCTGAGTCGCTCGCCGGCGATCTGCACGCGCACGTGTTGACGAAGAAGGACAAGTACACGCGGCTGGCGCGCCGCATCCTGAGGGATTTGCAACAGAGCCAAAGTGATGTGCCTCGAGTCGATCTAACTGTCGCCACTTACGCGTTGTTCGGCATGATGAACTGGATTTACAACTGGTACGATCCCAAGGGAAAACTTAAAGTTTCGGAGCTGATCGAAAACGTCAGCCGCCTGTTTCTTCAAGGGTTCCTTGGCGGATCTGCAAGCAAACCACTACACTTTGCGCCCCAGACGATCGAGCGCGCGACCAGCGTTTGGCGCGGCCCGAGTGAACTGAAGTAGCCACAAGAAAGGCCAACATGTCCGCAGTTGATCAGTCCAAAGGGACGATGTCGAAAGGTGATCTGGTCCAGTACCGCGCCGAAAACGGCATCGCGTTTCTAACCCTTAACGATCCGCCCGCGAATACTTATTCGTACGAGATGATGCAGTCGCTGGACCGCGCGATTCTCGAGGCGCGCATTGACGAGAGCGTCCAGATCATCGTGATCAGTGGCCACGGAGAAAAGTTTTTTTCGGCTGGCGCGAATATTCAGATGCTTGCGAACGTTACGCCTACGTTCAAGTATTATTTTTGCCTGCACGCTAATGAAACTTTGTCGCGTCTGGAACAAACGCCGAAACTTGTTATCGCCGCGATCAACGGACACTGCGTTGGCGGTGGATTGGAAGTGGCCCTCGCCGCCGACATTCGCATCGCGCGGCGCGGCGCCGGCAAAATGGGATTGCCGGAAGTTTCGCTCGGCGTATTGCCGGGTACCGGGGGCACACAGCGACTGGCGCGTCTGGTTGGCAAGTCAAAAGCGATCGAACTAATGGCCGGCGGCGAGTTGTTTGATTTCGAACGCGGTCTCGAACTCGGACTGCTGAATAAGATTATTGATGCGCAATCCGGCGCCGACTTTCAACAACAGGTCGTCGAATACGCAACGCAGTTTGCATCGCCAAACAAAGCAGCGGGCGCAGTGGGAAGAATCAAACGCAGTGTGCAAACCGGCAGTGAAATTTCGTTCGAAGCAGGTTTGGCGCTCGAGCGCGAATTGCAACAGCAACTGTTCCAGGCTGAGGACGCAAAAGAAGGTTTGGATGCGTACCTGAATAAGCGCAAACCGGTTTTCAAAGGAAAGTAAATAGTGAATCGTGAATCGTAAATGGTTTAGAAAGCCATATTTCGATCGGACGTACTAAACTATTTACGATTTACCATTTACGATTTACTAATTTATGTACGAACAAATTGACGTAACGCACGACGCCGGCATCACGACGGTCACGCTTAACCGGCCGGAAAAGCTGAACGCACTCGCTGGTCACATGCGACGCGATCTCGCGGAGGCTCTCGAGGCCGCGGGCAGCGATCGCGCGGTGCATGTCGTAGTGATTACCGGATCGGGGCGCGGCTTTTGCGCTGGTGGCGACGTCGCCGCGATGGCCGAATTGATTGAGCGTCGCGACGCGGACGAGTTTGGGCGCTTGCTGGGCGCGGCACGGCGCGTGGTTACAGCGATTCGTCACATGACTAAGCCGGTTATTGCCTCGATTAATGGACCAGCCTTCGGCGCCGGATTCAACCTCGCGCTCGCTTGCGACCTGCGCATCGCCTCTTCAAACGCCACTTTCAGTGAATCGTTTGCCAAGGTAGGATTGCATCCCGACTGGGGCGGCACCTTTTTTTTGCCGCGCCTGGTCCCACCAAACAAAGCCTGCGAAATGTTTTTTCTCGGCGACTCGATCAGCGCTGAAGAAGCAAAACAACTTGGCCTGGTAAATTTTGTCGTGCCGCCTTCGGAGCTCGAAGCTGAGACCTTAAAACTCGCGGAGCGTTTACGTGACGCGCCGGCCGTAGCGATCGCAGCGGCGAAACAAGCGGTTTACATAAGCCACTCGGCGGAACTTGAAGAAATGCTGCGTTACGAAACCGAGGCGCAAATGCGCTGCTTCGATTCGGATGACGGTGCTGAAGGCGTGCGCGCGTTTCTTGAAAAGCGCCCACCAAAGTTTACGGGACGCTAATCCGTTTCGAGTTTCGAGTTTCGAGTTTCGAGGTGGCATCGGACAACTAACTCGAAATCCGAAACCCGAAACTCGAAACTCAACGCAATGTCTCTTCAAAACAAGCTGGCGTTAGTGACTGGCGGTGGTCGCGGGATTGGCCGCTCGATTGCGCTGTCGCTGGCACGCGCGGGCGCCGAGGTTGTCATCGCGGCCCGCACTCTTGATCAGGTCCAACAAGTTGCCGCGGAAATCGAGCGCGATACTCAACATAAATGCCTGCCGCTCGTCTGCGACGTTTCTGATCTCAACAGCGTGCAGGAAATGTTTGCCTCTGCGAAAGAACATTTCGGTCGCGGTCCTGATGTTTTGGTTAACAATGCCGGAATCGCAGAGAGTGCGCCGCTGGCGAAAACCAGCGACGAACTTTGGCGCCGCCACCTTGCAATCAATCTTGACGGAACTTTTTACTGCATGCGCGCCGCCTTGCCTGAGATGGTCCAACGAGGCTGGGGGCGCATGATAAATGTCGCGTCAATCGCCGGCAAAACAGGCGCGCCTTATATCGCGGCGTATTCGGCTTCAAAACATGGAGTGCTTGGACTGACGCGATCGGTTGCTCTTGAAGTCGCGGCGAAGGGTGTGACGGTGAACGCAATCTGTCCAGGCTATGTTGACACGGAAATGACTGCGCGCGGAATTGAGAACATCACGCAGAAAACTTCTCTTACAACGGATGAAGCACTGGATTCGCTCAAACAGAAGAGCCCGCAAAATAGGTTAGTAACTTCGGAAGAGGTGGCGGCCGTGGCTTTATTGCTGGCTTCGGAGGAAGGGCGCGGGATCAACGGGCAAGCAATCAACGTCGACGGTGGCAGCGTGTTGTTTTAGTCGATGAGTTTGGTAGTTGGTTGCATTCAAGTGTGAAGTCCCACCAGCGGAGCCTGAGTCTTCGCCCCGGCGGCGCGAGCCTAAATTTTGTCCGACATGAGCAGTTCGTACAGCAATCTCACCGGCAGGCCCACAATGTTGAAATAGTCGCCGGCAATTTCTTCGACAAACAGAGCTGCGTGTCCCTGAATGCCATATGCGCCGGCTTTCCCACTAGTCTCGCCAGTCGAAACATACCAATCGATTTCTTCTTCCGACATCGCAGCGAACCGTACGCGCGTCGTCTCGTGACCAACTACGGGTGAAGCAGAACCACTAATTCTGATCAGCGCCACGCCCGTAATCACTTCGTGCCACTTCCCGCTGAGCAGCTTTAACATTCGGCGTGCGTCTTTATCGTCGACGGGCTGCCCAAGAATTTCGTTATCTATCACCACGGTGGTGTCGGCGCCTACGACGATGCCGCTCGTTACAGTTCGCGCCACGGTTTCGGCCTTCGTCCTTGCCAGCCGACGTACGTAACCAACCGCGTCCTCGTTGCTCAGCACTGATTCGTCGATGTCAGCCGGGCAGGTTTCAAATTCCCAACCGACCGCTCGCAGTATTTCGGCGCGCCGCGGACTGCGAGAAGCAAGAATGAGTTTTTCTAAATGCATTGGAAATGATTGATGACTAGTTTCGATGCTGAAATTGGCACCCAACTCTGTGCCTCGCTTGTCGCTGCAAACATTTCTCCGCTACACTCGCGAACCGCTTGAGCAGCGCAGATTCTAGATTGAAGCACTTATATTTTCGAGTGCGCCCGCAATACCATGGATAGTCTGATCAAAAGTTTGCCCGCGATTATTTCTGCCGCAGGCAATTCGCATGAGGTCGCCGAAACGGCCTGCAAGGTCGCGTGGAAGAGCGCCGTCGGTGACACTCTTAGCACCCACGCTCTGCCTATCGAGTTGATCGATCAGAAGCTTACCATCGCGGTCGCTGATGAGATTTGGCAGCGGCAATTGGAAGCGATGCGACCGCAACTGTTGTTTCGCTTGAATTCTGTTCTCGGAACTTCGCTGGTAAAACTCATTGAAATCCGCGTGGCGCCGGGACTCTTCAAAGTCAGGAATCCAACGATTAAGCCGAACAAAACGCACGGTGATGTGCCTTTTGAATTACTCGCGGCCGCATCCGACATTCAGGACACTGCATTGCGCCGCGCCTTTTTAGGCGCCGCTGTGAGTTGCATTCAACGCTTAGAGAAGTAAAACGACCATGCCAATCAATGAAGCCGATGTGGAAAAGGTTGCGCAACTAGCGCATATGGAAATCACCGCGGACGAGCTGAAAATATTCGCGCCGCAGATGGCAGACATTGTCGCCTACGTCGAACAGCTTAACGCCCTGAACACGCGCGATATTGAGCCGTCGCTGGGCGGCCTGACTCCGGAAGGTGAAACGACCGATTCATCGCGCGCGGACGAAGTGTTGCCGTCGCTGGGCCAGGAAACTGCATTGGCCGAAGCCCCTGATGCCGCAAGCGGCCATTTCCGCGTGCCAAAAGTGCTTTAAGAATTGATGAGCGACATCGCTTCAATCACCGAAAGTATTCGTAGCGGCAAAACCAGTGCTCGCGCGACGGTTGAATTGTCTCTGAACGCAGCCGAAAAGCTAAACGAAGCGCTCAATGCGTTTCTGCAAATCGATCGCGCCGGCGCGCTGAAGAAGGCCGATAAGTTCGCAGAATCGTCCGGCGCGCTTGCCGGCCTCCCGATCGCGATCAAAGACAACATTTGCGTTCGCGGGCTGCAAACCTCGTGCGGCTCGCGCATCCTGGGCGATTATCAACCACCCTACGACGCAACCGTGATCGAGCGTTTGCAAGCTGCGGGTGCGGTCGTCATCGGGAAAACAAACTGCGATGAGTTCGCAATGGGATCTTCGAACGAGAACTCCGCCTTTGGACCAGTCAGAAATCCCTGGGACGTTTCGCGAGTGCCGGGCGGATCGTCAGGCGGTTCGGCTGCGGCCGTTGCCGCGGGAATTGTTCCAGTCGCGCTCGGTTCCGATACCGGCGGTTCGGTGCGTCAACCCGCATCGCTTTGCGGTGTAGTCGGATTGAAACCAACTTACGGTCGCAATTCGCGGTATGGACTAGTCGCTTTCGCTTCGTCGTTGGACCAGGTCGGCATCTTTTCACGCAACTCACAGGATGCCGCACGCGTGTTGACGGTAATTGCCGGAAGAGACGCCCATGATGCAACGACCGCCGGCGTTCCGGTACCTGATTACGCCGCCGAACTTGCGCCAAGCATTAAGGGCGCGCGCATCGGTTTCCCGCGAAAGCTCTTTGGCAAGGGACTGGATCCCGAAGTGCGGCAGTCGGTAGAAGCTGTAATCGAAGTCTATCGCGAACTCGGTGCCGAAATTGTTGAAGTAGATTTGCCGCGTGCTGAATACAGCATTGCCGTCTATTACATCATTGCGACCGCCGAAGCTTCATCGAACTTAGCGCGTTTCGACGGCGCGCGTTATGGGTTTCGGGCTGAAGACGCTCCCGAGCTGCGACAAATGTATCGCAAGACTCGGGACGAAGGTTTTGGGCCCGAGGTGAAGCGACGCATTATGCTGGGAACGTACGTGTTGTCGGCCGGATATTACGACGCCTATTACCGCAAAGCACAACAAGTGCGCTCTTTACTCAAGCAGGATTTTCAAAACGCGTTCGCGATTTGCGACGCTGTCATCACACCGACTGCGCCGACGCCGGCGTTTTTGATTGGCGAAAAAGTTGACGATCCGCTGTCAATGTATCTAAACGATATTTACACCGTTACGGCGAACCTGGCAGGCATTCCGGGAATCAGCGTGCCGTGCGGACTTTCTTCAAGTCGTCTGCCGATAGGATTTCAACTGTTGGGGAATTATTGGGCGGAACAGACGATCTTCAATCTCGCGCACGCTTACGAAACCGCGCGTCCCTTCACCGATCGACCGCCTGTGCGGGCAGATTAGAATCAGAACTTGTGTTACCTATAACCCCGCGTTAAAACAAAGTCGGAACCGACTTCATGTTGAAGCGGGGGCAGGCCCCCTTCCTGACCTGCGAGGTTTTTAGTCTCGGCCGATAGAAGCGGGGCTGGCCCCCTTCCCGACCTGCGAGGTTCTTAATCTTGTTTTTTTTAGATCCAAGGCCGCTTGTTCTTGGCCAATAACCATCCTTAGAGATTTCTAGGGTTCTTTCGGTCTACGGATTTTCTTTTTCTTTCTTATCCGGAATTAGATCACCGGTAAAAATTTCCACCACGTTCTTTGCCGTG
>DATENN010000429.1:0-3988 GCA_035275045.1 Pyrinomonadaceae bacterium | reverse complement strand
CCCCGGTCGCAATCGAAGCAGTATACAGGATTAGGAATCCAGACCGGCAATTGGCGCCGCTTCGCCGCACGTCGCTGCTGATGCGGATCAGGTTTGCTACAATCCGCAGCATGATTCAAAACGTCTTTCGGTTTGCGCTGCTGCTGGTAGCCGCCATGGTCTGTGTTCCAATAATCGCCTCCCCACAAACAATGCGGGTTGATTACTACCACACCGGCAATGATAAGCAGGAAATTTTTAGTCTCGATCGCGTCGTTATTGAACCGCTGCCCTGGCCCGGCAATCTTAGCCAATCAATCGATGGTACGAACCTCGGAAAATATTTCTTTGAAGTACGAGACGCGAAGACCAAACGAGTCATCTATTCGCGCGGCTTTGCCTCAATTTTCGGTGAGTGGGAAACGACAGATGAAGCAAAGACTGTAACGCGTTCTTTCGGCGAATCGTTTCGTTTTCCGGCGCCAAGCGCAGCCGTAGAAATTGTGTTGAGTAAGCGCGATGCGAAGAACCAGTGGCGCCAGATATGGAACACGGAAGTCGATCCAACAAGTATCTTTATCGATCGCTCGCGGCCGGCCTCACCGGCGCCCTTACTTGCGATTCAGAAGATGGGCGATCCAGCTACGAAGGTGGATTTGCTTCTGCTCGGGGATGGATACACGGCACGCGAAAGCAGAAAATTTGTTCGCGACGCGCGCCGGCTGCTCGATGTTTTGTTCGCGACCTCGCCGTTCAAAGAACATCGCAGCGATTTCAATGTATGGGGCTTATGCCCGCCCGCACCTGAGAGTGGTATCTCGCGTCCGTCAACGGGCATTTATCACGACTCTCCCGTGCATGCGACGTACGACGCCTTTGGATCGGAACGGTATGTTCTGACTTTTGACAACCACGCGCTGCGAAACATAGCACAGTTCGCGCCGTACGAATTCATCGAAATACTGGCGAACAATCGAACCTATGGCGGCGGTGGAATCTTTAACCTCTACAGCACCGTTGCGGTTGATAATGCATTCGCGAACTACGTTTTTGTGCACGAGTTTGGCCATCACTTTGCGGGACTCGCTGACGAGTACTACACCTCCGACGTTTCTTATAATCCTGCGGAGGAACGCATCGAACCATGGGAACCAAACGTGACGGCGCTGCGTTCTTTTGCGGGCGTGCCGTATATTGCCGGCGATTTGCGCGCGGTGTTGAAATGGAAAGACCTGGTTGCGCCGACTACGCCTATTCCGACGCCATGGAACAAGGATGCATTTGAGAAATATTCGAGGGACATTCAGAAGAGACGCGCGAAAATTCGTAAAGACAAACTTCCTGAGAACGTGATGGAAGCGTTATTTCGAGAAGAGCTGGCCCACGAACGCCAAATGTTTGGTAATGAAAAATACGCCGGTCAGGTGGGAGCGTTTGAAGGCGCGAACTACGAAGCAAAAGGATATTACAGGCCGGAAATTGACTGCATAATGTTTAGTCGCACCGACCATTTCTGTAGAGTCTGCAGCCGCGCGATCGAGAGAATAATTGGCCTGTATGCGCGATGACTTTGCACCAAAAGTCGGTACGCGAGCGATCGGACTATGTTCGATGCAGATAAGGAGGTCCGAAGGACCGTTACTTAATTGCACGCCCGTGAGGGCGTGGACTGGGAACGAGAAATTTGCCGAGCGCCGAAGGTGCGACATTTATTGATTTACCGGCGGGAGAGTAGCGACCGGGTTATGTTGATTACACCGAGTCGGAACGCCGAGCCAGTTCAGTACGTACGCCAATCTAAAACTTACAATCCTGGAGAGTCTATTCAAATGTCCCGTCGCATTGTATTGTTACTAGCCATTTTCCTTTTCATCACTCCGGCATTCTCACAAAAGCGAAACATTACCGAGAAGGATTTGTTCAATTTCGTTTGGGCCGGCGACCCACAAATTTCGCCGGACCGGACGCGCGTGGCGTTCGTTCGCATCACGGTCAATGAGAAGAAGGATGGTTACAACACCGCGATCTGGACCGTCTCAACTGACAGCGGCGAGATGCACCAGTTGACGACCGGAACTCGCGACTCTGCGCCACGCTGGTCACCCGACGGGAAGTATCTGGTCTTTGTACGACTCACCGAGAAAGACGGACGACCCGATGTACCACAGCTTTTCATGCTGTCGATGGCAGGTGGCGATTCGTTTCAATTTACCAGCATTCCGCGCGGCGCAGTCCAGCCGCAGTGGTCCCCCGACGGTAGGATGATCGCGTTCCTTAACGATGCGAATCCCGATGATCTGGCCAAACAAAAGGACGCGGCGGCAAGACCTTCTCCGATGCCATCGGCGTCGCCTTCACCAGAGGCAAAGCGAAGCGACGACAAGCGTGACAGCGACGTACGCGTGATTACTCGGGCCGTCTATCGTTTCAATGGCGCGGGCTATCTGGACAACAAACACCCACAGCACGTTTGGCTGATTCCCGCTCCGCATAACGCTGACGAAAAAGTCACACCGACGCAATTAACTTCCGGTCGCTATTCGGAAGATCATCTGACGTGGGCGCGGGACAGCAGCCGTTTGTACTTTGCGTCAGATCGCACCGATGAATCTTATTACGAAGCTCCAAAAACGGACGTGTACTCAATTCCAGTTTCCGGCGGACAACCCGTCAAACTCACTTCGTTTGAAATGGATGCGGGCAACTTCGCTCTTAGTCCAAATGGTAAACAGATCGCATTTGTCGCCTCACCAAGCCAGCCAATAAACTCGTATACGCAGCCTGATCTCTGGGTGCTTGACCTGACACAGAACGCAAAACCGCGCAATTTGACGGCAAACTTTGATTACGACGTCGGCGCGGGGGTTGGCGGCGACAATGCGCCACCGCGCGCGGGTGGCGGAAGCATTCCCTTGTGGACCACCGACGGTCGCGGGATAACTGAAGTCTACGCCAAAGAAGGCACAGCCAACCTTGCAACCTTCGACGTGAGCAGTGGAAAGCCGGTCGATGTTACCCACGGCAATCAGGCCGTCATCGCTTTTCGTTCAGTTGGTCAAAGTCTGCTTTACACCCTGTCGACTCCCACTCGCTTAGGCGATCTTTTCTGGCAGGACCGAGCTGGAACGCAACCGAAGCAACTGACTCATTTGAATGACGATCTTTTTAAGCAACTCAACTTAACTGAGCCGGAAGAAATTTGGTATCAAAGTTTTGACGGCAAGAAGATTCAAGCGTGGGTTCAGAAACCACCGGACTTTGACGCGAGCAAAAAATATCCGCTAATTCTGAACATACACGGTGGACCACATTCGGCGTATGGCTTCGTTTTCGATCACGAGTTCCAGTGGATGGCGGCAAAAGGTTACGTCGTGCTTTATCCGAATCCGCGCGGCAGCACTAGTTATGGCCAGCAATTTGGCAACATCATCCAGTATCACTACCCCGGCGATGATTACAAAGATTTGATGGCGGGTGTGGATGAATTGCTGAAACGCGGCTATATCGATGCAAAGAAGCTGGGTGTCACGGGTGGAAGCGGCGGCGGACTGCTTACCAACTGGACCATCGTGCAGACCACTCGCTTTGCTGCGGCAGTGTCGCAGCGCGACATCGCGAACTGGGCTGATTGGTGGTATTCGGCAGACTTTAGCCAGTTCCAACCGGAATGGTTTCATGGCGCGCCCTTCGAAGATCCGGCGGACTTTGCGGCGCGCTCACCGATCACTTACGTAAAAAATGTTACGACGCCATTGATGTTGATACTTGGTGAAGCCGACTATCGTACGCCAACCGGGGCCGGCGGCGAACAGATGTTTCGCGCGTTGAAGTACCGAAAGATTCCCACCGTCATGGTCCGTTTTCCAAATGAGTCGCACGAACTGTCACGTTCTGGTCAGCCATGGCACCGCATCGAACGACTGGAACACATCGTCGGCTGGTTTGACCATTGGTTGTTAGGTGTGCCCAAGCCCGAATACGAAGTTGGACAGTGATTTGCAAATACCGA
>DATENN010000428.1:0-2589 GCA_035275045.1 Pyrinomonadaceae bacterium | reverse complement strand
GGCACCATCGAGCAGGTCTCAGCGCTGATCACGGATACCATGGTCGATAGCGGCTTTATTGCCGGTACGCCGAACGAGTGCATCGAACGACTCGAAGAAATGTGCGGCTACGCGCAAGAGTACGGTTTCGATCAAATCTGCTTGTCCAAGCTCGGCCCGCACTACGAGGAAGCGATTACCGTTCTGTCCCGCGATCTCTCGCCGTCGATTGCGCGATAGCCGCCTTGGCTCGCTTCCATTATTCTGATTTTCCGACGAAGAATACTTTTGTGGCAAAGATGAATGCGCGGATGATGCGGACGAAAATGGCGCTCGAAGTGGCGGCGGAATTATATACGCGGCGCATGTTCAACATGGGCAACGTGGCCACGATCTCGATTCAGCCGAGTTCGCGCGAAGAGCAATTCCCGGGCGTTCATATGGGCATCAACGGCGATCTCATGGGCGGCATGAAAGCGCCGATCGAGGTGGCGAAACGACGGGTTGACGTCGCCTTCATCAATCCGTCGGCTATCGTCACTATGGCTTATCGCGGCAAAGGTTTTTACAAAGAGCGGCTGCCGCTGCGCGCGCTGGGTGCTTTTCCATCTTGGGATAAAATGGCTTTTGCCGTGGCGAAGGAGCTGAAGCTCAAATCCTTATTTGAAATTCGCGAGCGGAAGCTGCCGCTGAGAGTGTCGACCCGGCCTTCCGGCATCGACAATACGACTTACTACTCGGTGACCCAGATTCTTTCACTTTACGGATTCTCCTTCGCCAAGATCAAGCAATGGGGCGGAACGGTTCAGGAGACACCGCGGCCGACATCTCCGGAGCGGTTGTCCGGAATAAAAACGGGCAAGATCAATGCGATTTTCGATGAGGGACTGCACAATTGGCTGGACGAAGCCCTCGAACACGGATTCGAAGTTTTGCCCATCGAGCCCAAAATTTTGAAACAATTATCGAGTCTCGGTTATCAACCGTCGGTCATTCCTTCCACGAAGTTCAAGCAGCTCAAAACCGACATCGATACCATTGATTTCAGCGGCTGGCCGCTGATTACTCATGCCGGCTTCAGCAATGATCTTGCCTATGCGATTTGCGAGGCCATTGACGTGCGTCAGGGAATTATTCCGATCGATGACGAGGACCCTCTCGACATGAACAAAATCGCGCGCGGAACAGAAGCCGCGCCCCTCGGGATTCCTCTGCATCCCGGCGCAAAGAGATATTACCGAGAGAAGGGTTATCTGTAAGTCTCTCAGATAACGGCAGTATTGCTTTGGATAATTTCGTGTCGGTTGCAGGTTCTGCGACTCGGCGGTAGCGAGTCGCCGCGAGTCTTCATCGTCCCAGCAAAGCAGCGGTTTGACGGTCGAGCAGTTGTTTGATTAAACAACTCTGGCTATTTCTCGATCGTCAATGAAAGCGAGCATGCCTCGGATGCGTAGATTTTTCTGCCGCGTCACATTTTTTGCAGTATGCATGTCGATGTTTGCGCACTCGTCGCTCGCGGCAACGATCGCGGAAGTCGTGGCGAAACTAAAACCACTCAGGCCACAAGAGAAACTGAATTATCTGGTGCAAGGCGCTCGCGCAGAAGGCGAGTTGGTTTATTACGGCACGCTTCCTATCGATGAATTTCTTCCGCTGGCTCGAGTTTTCAACGCGCGCTATCGCTCGCTGGCTCTGCAACATTACTTCTCGCCCCGTGACGGAATTCTCAGCCGCACATTGACCGAGGCACGCGCGGGGCGCCACGCCGTCGATGTCGTTCAGGTGGATCTGAGTTACGGTTATCAGTTATTGAATGCTAATCTGGTGCAGCCCTACGCGGTCGCCAACGGCAATCAGTTTTATGAAGGAACCTACGATCCCAGCGGATTCTGGCACAGCATGTACTACTTGACCACTGCGCTGATTTACAACACCAACTCCATCAGGGCGGAACAAGCGCCGAAAACCTACGACGATTTGCTCAATGCCGCATGGAAAGGAAAGATGGTGTTCGATCCCGAGGCCGGCTATCTTCTTGCCGCATTGGAAGAAGCCCGGGGCAGAGAAAAAGCGCTGGGGTATCTCGGTAGATTGTCTAAGCAGGATCTAACCTACCGTCGCGGCGGCACTTTGACGACGCAAGTTGTGAGCTCAGGTGAATTCCCCATCGGGATTGCCATCAACGGCGAGACCTCGGCGGCGATCCGCGACAAAGGTGCGCCGCTGGGATTCAAAGTTCTCGCGCCGACGATCGTCAAGCCCGAAGGCCTTTTTCTGGCGAAGAATGCGCCCCATCCGCACGCGGCGTTGCTGTTTGTCGAGTGGGTGCTTTCGCGCGAAGCGCAATCTTTCCTGGCCACGACCCTGGGCAAAGGAAGCGCAATGAAGGGCGTGCGCAGCAAGTACAAAGAATTCGCCCTGCGTCCGGATTTTGTCGTGAGTCCGAAACTGGGCGCGAACTTGCAAAATTACATTCAGGATTTTCGGAAAGTGATGAATGCGCCATAAAGGAGTTGGTTCTTCAAATCGTTAAACCGTTCAACACCTTGGTGTTTTTCGCTGCGAGCAAAAGTGATGTCATGCTGAGCGGCAGCGAAGCATCTAGACTCT
>DATENN010000427.1:0-4814 GCA_035275045.1 Pyrinomonadaceae bacterium | reverse complement strand
GATTACGGCGAGACATTTCGCGTCCCCGAGCCCTACATTCCGAAAGTTGGCGCGCGCATAATGTCGCTGTCGGACCCGTCGAAAAAGATGTCGAAGTCCGACGATGACCCAGCCGGCTGCGTGCTGCTGCTGGACGACGCCGCCAGTATTCAACGAAAATTCAAACGCGCGGTTACGGATTCGGGTTCCGACATCAGATTTGATGCAAGCCGGCCAGCGATCACGAATCTACTAACCATTTTTCAGTTGCTAACCGGCAAGCCGACTGAAGATATCGAGTCCCATTTTGCCAACAAAGGCTACGCGCAATTGAAGTCCGAACTGGCTGATCTCACGATTGATTTTCTACGGCCTCTGCATGAACGTGTCGATGCGATCAGCGATGCCGAACTAGATAAGATTCTGGACGAAGGAAGGCAGAAGGCGCAGTCAATTGCGCAAACAACGTTGACTTCCGTTATGCAGCGCCTGGGAATTGCCGGCGCCAATGAGTTGATGCATAAAAACTAATGGAAGACCCGCGCGACGCAACCGCCGCCCAAACGGCGCCAGAGGAACCGACGTCGATCAGTGTCACCGGTTCAAGCCCGGAGATTGTCGCCGACGACACCACCGACGATTTAAAGATCGTCATGGGCGACTTTGATGGCCCACTCGACTTGCTGCTCCACCTTATCCGGCAGGAACAAGTCAACATTTATGACATTCCGGTAGCTCGAATCGCTGACGAGTATCTGCGCTACCTCCAGTTGATGCAGGAACTCGACATCGCCGTTGCCGGCGATTTTCTGGTTATGGCGGCGACGTTGATTGAGCTGAAAACCCGCATGCTCTTGCCGCGTGATCCGCTCGCAGCCGCGGATGAAGATGAGGATCCGCGCAAGGAACTGGTTGATCAACTGCTTGAGTATCAGAAGTACAAAGCCGCCGCGCAGATGTTGTGGTCGCGCGCAACTGTTGAACGCGCTGTCTTCAAACGTGCCGAAATCGAGACAGACAAAAACAATCCCGAAGTCGCGGTCGGTTTGTTCGACCTCTTAAAAGTCTTTCAGGAGATCCTGGCGCGTCACAAGGAAGAAGTGCTGCTCGAAATTGAGCGCGAAGAAGTCTCAATGGCCGACATGCTGGAGCGGCTGCGTAATATGGTGATGTCGTCGGGCGAGCTGAACCTTCGAGTATTTTTCGAGCGCGCTACGTCACGCCGCGAATTGGTGTTGGCTTTTTTGTCCGTCCTGGAGCTGGTGCGGTCTACCGAAATCAAGTTAATGCAGAAGGAAACTTTTGGCGACATTATTGCCAAAGTCGCAGGTTAGTTAATTCATAATGAGCGAAGACAGCACAGAACCAAACGACGTCGTCGTCGACGAAGCGGCGCTTAACGAAGAGGCTGCCAAAGAACTCGAAGCCATGGTAGCTGCCGAAGCGGGCGCCGAAGTAAGCGATGAAGCGGCCGGCGATGGCTCGGCTTACCAGGTCCAAAGCGCGGCTGAACGTTTAGCGATCATCGAGGCGCTCATTTTTGTTTCCGAAGAACCGTTGAGCGCCAGGACGATTACGGACGTGCTACGCGAGGAGCGGGGCGTCGTAGATGAAGCCCTGAGCGACCTCGCAAAGGAATTCAACGGGCGCAACGGCGGTCTGCAACTGCGAGAAGTTGCAGGTGGCTGGCAGTTCGCTACTCGCCCCGAATATCACGAGCACGTGCGCGCGTTCCTGCGGTCGCGACCCAGCGCGAAACTTTCTATAGCTTCGCTCGAAACGCTGGCAGTAATCGCTTACAAGCAACCGGTGACAGTGCCGGAGATTCTGGAAATACGCGGCGTGCAATCACCTTCGTCTATTAAAACTCTATTAGATAAGAAATTAATCGTAGCCAAAGGCCGCAAGGACACTGTCGGACGCCCGATGATGTACGGCACCTCTAAAGAATTCTTATTGCAGTTTGGTTTGAAAGACCTTACGGAGTTGCCGAGCATGGAAGATTTTCAGGATCTGGCGGGGAATACATAGTCCGTTGTCAGTCGTGAGTTATCAGTTGCAACGTTCTAGTTGATCAATGCGGACAACTAACAAAGAACAACTGACTACCGCCTTTTTTTATGCAACAACGTCTTCAAAAACTAATCGCGAACGCGGGGATCGCTTCACGCCGTCATGCGGAAGAGTTGATCACTAAGGGCGAGGTCACGATCAACGGCAAGGTCGTGACCGAGCTGGGAACCAAAGCCGATGCGGCAATCGATCACATCAAGGTGCATGGAAAACTGATTAATCCCACCCTTGGCAAGCGCTCGCTGAATTATGTCCTGCTCAATAAACCCAAAGGTTGCCTTTCAAGTGTGACCGATCCTGACGGCCGTCCGACCGTGCTCGAGTATTTGCCGGCGTCACTGGGCCGCATCTATCCCGTGGGCCGTTTGGATTTCAATACCGAAGGATTACTTCTGTTAACGAATGATGGCGATTTCACAAACTTCGTAACTTCAGCGCGCAATAAGGTTCAAAAGATTTATGAGGCCAAAGTTAAAGGCGTTCCTTCAGAGCAGGCCATCGAACGGTTGAGACGCGGAGTGACTTTGGAGGACGGTACACGGACGGCACCGGCGAAGATCAAACGCGTCTATGAAACTGAAACCAACAGTTGGTTTGAAATTATTCTGCATGAAGGAAAAAATCAGCAGATCCGGCGCATGTTCGATCTGATTGGACATTCCGTGATTAAGCTGCGCCGCTCACAGATTGGTCCATTGCGTGACGACAGCTTGCGACCCGGATCCTGGCGCAAATTGTCACCGGCTGAGGTCACAGCCATTACGACCGTGAGCAAGCCGAAACGGCGGCCGATAACGCGCGCGGCAGGTCACGCTTCATCGCGGCGATAGGGTAGAATATTTCGCGTTCTCTTAATGTTGTGGCACAGACCTTAGTCTGTGGGTTGTTACCATCACAGCCTCAAGTCTGTGCCACTTCTTGCGTCTGGAAACGGAACCATAACTGCTAATGCATTTCGAACTTAGCGAAGAACAAAAGCAAATCAAGACGAGCGTACGCGAATTTGCGGAAGCCGAGATAGCGCCGCACGTCATGGAGTGGGACGAGGCGCAGCATTTTCCGATTGAATTGCAGCCAAAGCTGGCCGAGTTAGGATTGACCGGAGTCATCTTCCCCGAGGAATATGGCGGCGCCGGCATGGGTTACATCGAGTACGCGACGATCATTGAAGAACTTTCGCGCGTCGATGGATCAGTCGGTATTTCCGTGGCTGCGCATAACTCGCTTTGCTCAAATCACATTTACCAGTTCGGCACTGAGGATCAGAGGAAAAAGTTTCTCACGCCGCTCGCAAATGGAAGCAAGCTCGGCGCATGGGGACTGACGGAACCCAATGCGGGTTCGGATGCTTCCGGCACTCGCTCGACCGCAGTGCGGAAAGACGGCGGCTGGATTGTTAACGGCTCAAAAAACTTCATAACGCACGCCATTCATGCAGACACCTGCGTGGCGATGGCAGTGACTGATCGCGTCAAACGCAGCAAAGGAATCACTGCATTCATTTTTGAAAAGGGGATGACTGGTTTCGCGCCGGCGAAGAAGGAAAATAAACTCGGGCTCCGCGCTTCAGAAACTGCCAGTGTAATTTTCGAAGACTGTTTTGTGCCTGACGAGAACCGCCTGGGTGACGAAGGAAAAGGCTTCGTAAACGCAATGCAAGTGTTGGACGGCGGGCGCATTTCGATTGCGGCCCTCGGCGTCGGCATCGCTCAAGGCGCCTACGAATCAGCCGTTCGTTATGCGAAAGAGCGTCATCAGTTTGGTAAGCCCATCGCGGAGTTTCAGGCCATTCAATTCAAGCTGGCGAATATGGCCATGCAGATTGATGCCGCGCGCTTGTTGATGTATCGCGCCGCCTGGCTGAAGGACAACGGCAAGAAAGTTACCAAAGAGTCGTCGATGGCCAAACTGTTTGCTTCCGAAATCAGCGTCAACGTTTGTGAAGAAGCCATTCAGGTGCATGGCGGCTATGGTTACACCAAGGATTACCCGCCGGAAAAATACTGGCGTGACTCAAAGTTGTGCACCATTGGTGAAGGCACATCGGAAATTCAGCGGTTGATTATTGCGCGCGAGATTTTACAGCAAGTAAGTTAACAGCCTTAACGCGGCACGGTTCGATGGAAGCTTCAACCAATACGAAGTCACTAATCGATCGAATTGCCGCCGGAGATTCGCGAGCGGTAGCACGAGCAATTTCAAAAGTGGAAGATCTTTCAAAAGACGCGTCGCAGTTGATGAAGCAGATTTTCCCGATGACCGGGCGCGGTCTGGTGGTCGGGATTACCGGAGCGCCAGGTGCGGGCAAATCGTCACTGGTTGATAAACTCGCGATTCACTATCGCCAGCGAGGAGAACGGGTCGGCATCGTCGCCGTCGATCCCTCGAGTCCTTTTTCCGGTGGCGCGATTCTGGGCGATCGCATCCGAATGCAGACGCTCGGTCTGGATAGCGGAGTTTTTATTCGCTCGATGGCGACGCGAGGCAACCTCGGCGGACTGGCGCGGACGACGGTTGACGCGGTTTCAATTCTCGATGCGGCAGGCTACGCGAAAATTATCATCGAGACCGTTGGCGTAGGCCAGGACGAAGTTGAAGTTGTTAAGGCCGCTGATGTTTCGGTGGTTGTGCTGGTGCCCGGTATGGGCGACGACATTCAAGCGATCAAAGCCGGCATCATGGAGATCGGCGATATCTTTGTAATCAATAAGGCCGATCGCGACGGCGTAAATTCCACCGAGAAGGAATTGCAGGCGCTTTTG
>DATENN010000426.1:0-2427 GCA_035275045.1 Pyrinomonadaceae bacterium | reverse complement strand
GATGTCCTGCGACTCTTTCATTGAGCGGCTGACTCCGCGCGCGGCTGTTGTGGCGCGGCCAAGCGTAGTGAGACTGACTGTCTTGCGGCCGAGAAAGGATGAAAGTACGGTGGCGCCGAAAGAGATTGCAGTTTGCAGCTTTTGACTTTTCGCCTGTTCGCTTTCCCGCGCTACTGCTTGCTCGGCGCGCCGCTTCTTCTCTTCAAGTGCGGCAGTTTTCGGCGCGTATTTTTGCTTTAACTTTTCCACCGCTGCGTCCCGTTCTTCGCGAGCGGCTTGCTGCAAGCGAATGCGAAAATCGCGCTCCGATTCGCCAGCATTTGAAGTCTGATCGAGCGTCGCACTTCTAAAGAGATCCAGTTTCTGGCTGCGATAAAGCCAACTTGTAAAGTCCTTTTGCCACGCAGCATAGCTCTTCACTTTTGCCGCGGCTGCCGGCAGGTCAGCGAACTGTGCATTCGCTTGCGGTTCTGCTTCCAAGTCCTGTGCGGGGATATCGACCGTTTCTGCCTGGTCCCAATCAACGGCCACCACAGCAGCAGTGATCGGTGTCACCACCGATATCGTTTTGCAAGTGTCGATTTGTTTGTCGCTGAAGCGAATCTGAGCGGCGCCGAACAGCGCCGGCTGATAAACAAGCGCGGCACCTGCAACTTCGCTGCGCACCGGGATGTATGACTGATGCACTTCAGGAGGCAAAACCGGCGGCGCAGTCGCGCCTGCCGCGACAGTCCCGGCGCTGGGTGCCCTCTCCGGCGCCGTTGAAGTTTGCGTGGTCCGCGCATCCGAACCAACGCCCGACATCAGCGTTTTGATTTGGGCGCGAGTTAATGGCCCACGCAAATACGACATGGCCCATCGCGTTTCAAAAACTTCCGGTCCGTCTTCATGAACGTTATTCATGACGAAGATCCTGTTGCCGAGGCCCGCCAGCGTCTCCTCCATCCGTTGACGATCGAACTTCATTCCCGTACCCGCGGCCACGCCTTCCAAACCTTCAAGCACGCGCGCCTTGTCGCGTTCCGTTTGCAACCTGCCGATGAACCACGTGCCTGTATTCGAAAGCCCTTTGTAGTCGAGATCAACCGGGTTCTGCGTCACCAGCACAACGCCAAGTCCAAATGCGCGACCTTGTTTAAGCAAAGTGAGCAGCGGCAATTTCGACGGCGGGTTCGCAACCGGCGGAAAGAAACCGAAAATCTCGTCCATGTACAGAATGGCGCGCAAACTCGTAGTACCGGATTGCCCTCTCATCCACCCAAGCGTTTGATTCAGGAGTAGCGAAACAAAAAACATTCGCTCCGCATCATTTAGATGTGCTATCGAGAAGATTGCGACCCGCGGTTTGCCGGCGTGCGTATAAAGCAGTTGCTGAATGTCCAGCGGTTCGCCTTCCAACCAACTGCTAAAACCCGGCGCGGCCAACAGGTTGTTGAGCGACATCGAAAGTTCAAAACGATCTTTGGCTGGATAAAACGAATCGAGATCCATCACGCCTACTTTAGTCATCGGCGGCGATTGAATTTGCTGAATGAGCGCAGCAATGTCCAGGTCCTTACCCGACGACCAGGCGTTGTTCAATATGTTCGAAATCAGGATATGTTCGCGGCTCTTAATCGGGTCGGCTTCAATGCCGAGCAAACCCAGCAGGCTGGTCGCAGTCGTGTTGACACGCTCGCGCATGGCCTCGCCATCTTCGCGTAACTCCGCCGGTGGCGCCGCGAATGATTTGAGAATAGAAACCGGCAAGCCCGCGTTACTTCCGGGAGTGTAAATGCGAAAGTCAGCCGAGTCTTTTAAACGTTTAATGCGCACGCCGTCCTGAGCCCAATCCGCCAGACCTTTTTTCCAAAACTCAGCTTGTTGCGCAGCGTAGTCGGCGGGCGATAGTCCCTTCTTCTCTGCGTCTTCCTCGTTTATCCACGGCGCGAAATCAGCCGGGGCAAGATCGGGAAAAGTCAGCATCAAGTTAGTCAGGTCACCTTTTGGATCGATGACGATCGAGGGCACCCCGTCAATTGCTGCTTCTTCGAGTAGGGCGATGCACAAACCAGTCTTGCCGCTGCCAGTCATGCCGACGCAGACTGCGTGCGTAACGAGGTCTTTGGAATCGTAAAGCACCAGACCGTCTTTAGGCTTTTTACTTTTAAGATCGTAAGGGCGGCCGAGATAAAAGACGCCTAGTTTCTCAAAGTTTTCCACCGTCACGCGTTCCTCCACCGACGTCCCTCGGGCCCACCCGTTATTGCAGGTTGGTCTGAGCCCATGCACCGCAATTTGTGATTAGCTCAGGTTATGTCAACACAGTTCATTTAACCAAGCGAACCAATTTGATAGTTATCACTCAAAGTTTGACGTTGGTTTATTTTGGCTCTTCGAGACTTATCGGAGCCAAGCCGGCTGCTCGCAGTTGTTGGTTCAGCGTGA
>DATENN010000425.1:0-2777 GCA_035275045.1 Pyrinomonadaceae bacterium | reverse complement strand
CAAAATGTTCCAGGACGTCGCCAGCCATGACTGATGTACAGCGGCCTGCGATTCCACCGTCGCATGTTCGCCCGTGTGTTCGCTCGCACCCCGCACCGGCTCGCGCAAACGGCAGACGAACCAGGCGGTAATCAGTCCCGGCACGCCTACGATCATGAAAGCCGTCCGCCAGCCAAAAAAATGGGCCAGCAGCACTCCGATGACATAGCCAAGCGCGAAACCCATCGGAATCGCCGCCTGAAAAATGCCTAACGCGGTCGCCCGGCGTTCTGGCGGGAAATAATCTGCGATCAAACTTGGAGTGATCGTCGAATATGAAGACTCGCCGACGCCTACAATGGCGCGGACGACGCAAAGAACGATTGCGACTCCAGAAAGCTGTAGGACAAAATTGATGAGCGGAAGATTGACCTGAATCGAGCCCGGCAAAACGGGCGAGTGGTCAATGATTCCAGTCAAACCCGTCGCCACACTCCAAATCACAGCGGCACTCGCCATCAACTTCGTTCGGGAATAACGATCGCCGAGGCGGCCAAACAGCGGCGCAAGGACCGTAAACGAAAGTAAGAGTGACGCCTCCATCGCCCCGATTTCGGTATCGGTCAGGTGCAGGTCGGCGGCCATTAGCGGCGCGACGCTCGGGAGGATTTGGCGATCGATGTAGTTGAGAAAGTTGACCAGCGTCAGGATCCCAAGTGCGTAGTACGAGTAACGGGAAACGGTAAAGCCGCTCGCCGCAACCTCAGCTGCTCTAGGCTCTGGCACTTGTTCCATCGGCCGGCGCTCCTTTCCCGGTCAACACTTTGACTATGGCCGGAGTGATGTCGGCCAGGCTTGAAATCGAGTCCGCGATCTGATTCTTGTGCGCGCCCCAAACAATTGTGGGCACTGCGTTGACTGTGTGATTCCTTGAAGACAAGTCTTCAATGTTGCCGTGATCGCTGGTCAGTATAACGGAGGTATGGGCCAGTTCGACGCGTGCCAACAACTCTCTTATGAACAAGGCCAACGCTTTTAATCTTGTTTGGGCCAGGGCAAAATCCTGAAGATGACCTATCTTGTCTGTCAGGAAGTATTCGTAAAGCGTGAAACGGTTATCGTCGACAATAGTCGCGAGTACTTGAGCAGCTTCAGCGGGCGTGCGCAACTGAACAGCTTCACCGCGCGCCTGTAGCACAGCATTCGTGAAATCGTGATAGACAGCGTTTCCCGCTTTGAGATCCTCTAATCGCCGAAAGGGAATCTTAGCCGCTTCCATGGCCGCGGTTGGCGCTGAAACCCAGCGCGGGCGCTCTTCAAAAAAACGATCGGTGTAGGTGTTTGCGAAAGTAATCGGCGCGATGCCGGCACGCTGCAACTGTAGGAAGATCGACTCAGCTCGTAAAATCTCGCGCATGTCAGCGTTCGGGAAGCCCTGTTTGTGGTAACCCAATCGCGCGGGGACGTTTACGCCTGTAAGAATGGTGGTTTGACCAGACGCACTTTGCGGCCGACCCTCAACACCCAGCCGCGCATCCGTCGGCACCACGATACCATCGTGAATCGTTGTAGACGGATGTGCTGTAAAAACTGCCAGCGGATCGGCGCCGGTCAAGCCGTGAAGGGGATTTTGTGGGCCGGGCGCACCAATACCCAAACCGTCGATGAAGAAAAGAAGAACTGACGTGTCACTCGGCATCGAGCTGTCCGCGTTCACGATAAAGGTTCAGCTTATTGTGAAGCGTCTTTAGACTGATACCCAACAACTCTGCGGCGCGGGTCTTATTGTTTTTGGTCTTCTGCAGCGTGCGCACGATCATTTGTCGCTCGACTTCTTCCAACGGGGTGCCAACCGGGAAGGTAATTGTGTCTTCGTTTCGCAGCCGCTCGCGTTGATCGATCGGATAAGGCGCAAAGTGATGCCGCTCAATTTGTTCTCCCGAACAAATTATGACGGCCCGCTCGATGACATTCCTAAGTTCGCGAACATTTCCCGGCCAGGCATGAAACTGAAGCGCAGAAATCGCAGCAGGACTAAGAAAGCGAGCCGGTCTTTGATGCTTCTCCGCAAGCTTTGTCACCAGGTATTGCGCGAGCAACGGTAAATCCTCTTTACGTTCCTTCAACGCCGGCAATTGAATGCGGAACACATTTAGCCGATACAGTAGATCTTCGCGCAGAATTCCTTTAGCAATAGCTTCCTGAGGATCGCGATTGGTCGCGGCCAAAATGCGAACGTCAACCTGGATTTCTTTGCGGCTACCCAAACGCCGCACGGAACGCTCTTCGATCACGCGTAACAGTTTGGCTTGCAACATGGCCGGCATTTCCGAGATCTCGTCTAATAACAAGGTGCCGCCGTCCGCCAATTCAAAACAGCCCTGGCGACGAGACGCCGCGCCGGTGAAAGCCCCTTTCTCGTGGCCAAACAATTCCGACTCCATCAACGTCTCGGGAATTGCCGAACAATTAATTCCGACGAACGGCTTGTCACGCCGGGGGCTCAAATGATGAATGGTGCGCGCCACCAGTTCCTTGCCCGTACCGGATTCGCCCGTTAACAAGACCGACGCTGAGGAAGGCGCTATTTGCTCGATGAGCGCGTAGATTTCGCGCATCGCAGCGGAGCTGCCAATCATCTCGCCGAAAGCACCGCGGTCTTTCAACTCTCGCCGCAGCAATTCGTTTTCGCGACGCGCATCGGTCAGCTCAAGGGCGCGGTCTACTACGATACGAAGTCTGTCGAGGTCAACCGGCTGTTCGAAGTAGTGATATGCAGACTCTTCCTGCACCGCAGC
>DATENN010000424.1:0-3417 GCA_035275045.1 Pyrinomonadaceae bacterium | reverse complement strand
CGGCCGGTTGCTTTGGACGGCTTGACCAATAGCGGCTCTAACACGCCCTTGTCGGCGATGGACGCCGTCAGTTCCGATAAATCACCAAACTCTGATCGCGGCTGTTCCGGATTCGGATCGATTTTATCGATCGCAATCATGCGCCCGACGGCAGCGGGCTGATGTTGCGAAAGCTCCTCGACATAGTGGGCATCGTGGCGCATCTGCAATCCTGTCGGCAGTCCCCTTTTAGACACGGCTCATTACCTCGTCACATAAGTTTGCATACTCAATCGCGCCGGATGAATTAGGAGCGAAGCTAAAAATCGATTCCTTGTATGCTGGCGATTCTTCCAGTCGCACGCTCTTGGTGATTACAGTGTCGAACAATTTCGTACCAAAAACTTTTTTGATTTGTTCGTGCACTTCGCGCGCGAGCGTGGTGCGCTTGTCGTGCAGCGTCACCAGCACTCCAAGCAATTCCAGGTTGGGATTGGGACGCGCCTTGACCTTCTCGATCGTCTCGAGCAAATCGTCTGTCCCTTCAAGAGCAAAATAAGATGACTGGATGGGCACCAACACATGAGTTGCCGCCACCAGCGCGTTGACGGTTATCAGTCCCAACGTTGGCGGCGTGTCGATGATGATAACCGGATACTGCTCGCGGAAGGGCGCCAGTTTATCCTTTAATCGAAACGGGGCATCGAAATCACCAACGAGTTTCGCTTCGAGCTTCGCGAGATTAATTCGCGACGGCACGATATCAAGCCCTTCAACCGGCGTGCGATAAACCGACTGCTCGACCGGTGCCTGACCATCCGTCATTAATTCAAAGGCCGAACGCTCAACGGAAAGCGGATCGAGAAATGAAATGGAGCTATTAGCCTGGGGATCGAGGTCGAGCAGCAGGACACGTTTACCAAGTCGGGCGAATGCGGCGGCCAAATTGATGGCAGTAGTGGTCTTCCCTACCCCACCTTTTTGATTTGCGATCGCAATTATCATTCGCTGTCGTAAACCATTCGCAACCAAGTTAAAGCTTGAACTCGGAAGTACGGCTCACATGGGCAAGTCGCCGGCTTCGCCGATGACGTCGGGCCACTCTTCCTCGCCGGCGCTGGATTCCGCTTCACCTTCGTCTTCCGAAGGCAAGGTATTGCGCGATGCTTTGATCACATCTGCATCGACGTAAATAGGGCAGTCCGCGCGCAACGCGAGCGCAATCGCGTCCGATGGCCGCGAGTCGAGCATCATGCGATTGCCGTCACTCATGCGCATCTCGATTACGGCAAAGAAAGTATTATCACGCAGACTCGTGACCACCACACGTTCCACCTGAATGCCGAGTTCAATAATAAGATTGCGAAGTAAGTCGTGAGTCATCGGCCGCGGCGGTGCAATCTTTTCGATCTCGAGAGCGATCGCATTCGCTTCGTACGCGCCGACCCAGATCGGCAACATCGTATCGCTGTCAACGTCTTTCAAAATTACAATTGGAGTCCCGCTGTTGGGATCCATCATTAGCGCGCGAATTTTTACTTCGATTTCCATTTCTGTTGCGCAAACTTTCGTTCGCGATCCCTCTGGTTCGTCAACTTGAAATCATGCGCTTGAACGCAAACTGAAGTTTTCCGCTACAAAACTTGCCCGTACAGGCTGTTCGGCTTTGCCTCTGAGATCAAAACGTCGACGATCGAGCCGCACTGAGATTCATCTCCAGAGAAGTTGACGACCTTGTTGCAAGTCGAATGTCCGGTCATGTCCGCAGCCGAGCGCGCGCTATGTTTCTCGACCAAAACACTTAGCGTTTTGCCCACGTGGCGCTCATAAATACGATTTTGAATCGACGTCTGTAACTCTTCGAGAGCCAGAAAGCGGCGCGTTATTTCTGCTTCTGGAACAACATTGCCGAGCTTTGCCGCCGGTGTTCCGCTGCGTTTCGAGTACTTGAAAATGTAGAGCCCATCGAACTGGCACTGCTCGACCAGCTTCATACTTTCATCAAAATCACTTTCCGTTTCTCCGGGAAAGCCCACGATGACGTCGCTGGTCAACGACAAATTCCGTTTTGATTTCTTGATTTGTTCCACGCGCCGCAGATAGTCAGCAACGGTGTGCCCTCGCCGCATAGTTTTGAGAATATTGTCGCTGCCTGATTGCACCGGCAGGTGTACCCAATTGCACAAGATTGAATTCTCTTCCAGCGCCGCAACTATATCAGGATGAAAGTCTCGGGGAAACGAAGTAGTAAATTTGACGCGTTCAATTCCCGTCGCCGCAACCGCGCGCAACAACCGCGCAAAGGGCGTCGCGCCTTCAAAGCCCCTCAAGCCATCTTCAGACTTTGGCCGGTAGCTGTTTACGTTTTGCCCAATCAGTTGAACTTCTCTGTATCCGAGGGACTGAAGTTGCTTCACCTCAGAAATTATCTCAATAGCCGGGCGGCTTTTTTCGCGGCCGCGCGAATACGGCACGATGCAGAAGGAACAAAACTTATTGCAGCCTTCAATGATCGGCACAAAAGCCACATACGGAGAGCGACGTTCGGCCGGCGAAACGTCCCAGACTTCTTGTTCCTGCCGCTCAGCCAAATCGATGACTGATTCTTCGACCTCCTTGATTCGCTCAAGCAGAGCGGGAATGCGATCAGTGGCCCGCGTCCCAATCACCAGATCAACTGCCGGCGCACGCCCAAAAATTTCCGCCCCCTCGAGTTGAGCTACACAACCCATCACACCGATAACGGGGGCGTTCTTTATTTTCTTCAATTGGTTCACGCGCCGAAAAACTTTTCTTTCCGCGCGTTCCCTAACCGAACACGTATTCAGCAATACGACGTCGGCTGTTTCCGCCGCCTCCGTCATGTCATAACCCGCTCTTCGCAAGCCGGTTATGGCGCGTTCGGTATCGGCTACATTCATCTGGCAGCCGAACGTCTCGATGTAAACTCTCGAAGTCATCGCAAATCAACTTCAATCCATGTTTTCGCGGGTAGTCTATCAGAAATTGTTCAGCAAACGCGATGCTGCATTTTTTGCATTACTTGAAACTGAGATAACTCATGGCGTGCTTGACCACCATCTATCCCGCCAGTAGGATACGCGCAGTTTCAGCCCAAAAAATTTAACTGAGAGGTCCTCAATGTCTTTCAATAAAGTCATTCTGGTCGGCAATCTAGGTCGCGATCCCGAACTGCGCTACACGCCACAGGGCACCCCCGTCTGTAGTTTTAGTATGGCGACGAATGAACGACGCAAGGACAAAACGGGCGAGATGCAGGACCACACGACTTGGTTTCGCGTGACGCTGTGGGGACGCCAGGCGGAGACGGCGTCGCAGTACCTGTCTAAAGGCCGGCCCGTGTACATCGAAGGACGCCTGCGCGTCGAGGAGTGGACGGATCGCGACGGCAAACAACGGCACACGCTGGAGGTGCAC
>DATENN010000423.1:0-7993 GCA_035275045.1 Pyrinomonadaceae bacterium | reverse complement strand
GCTGACAAAACTAAATGCCACAGTAAGCGTCGCCGGCCCGGGCACCCTGGTTCCGGATGAGTTCGCGGAATTAGTTGATAACGGTTTGCGGATCGAGAAGCGACTGGAAGACGCGATCGATGGCGCCGACGTAGTCATGGTTTTGCGAATACAACGCGAGCGACAGCATGAGGCTTTTTTCCCATCGATGCGCGAATACGCGGTTCATTACGGGCTGCACCTCGATCACCTTAAGCAGGCGGCGTCAGATGCAATCGTAATGCATCCCGGTCCGATGAATCGTGGCATTGAAGTTTCTTCCGAAATTGCCGATGGCAGTCGTTCGCTGATTTTGGACCAGGTAACGAATGGTGTGGCAGTGCGCATGGCTGTTCTTTATTTGCTTGCCGGCGGCGCGCCCGCTGAGATGTAGCGAGACTTGTGTAGGGTGCGTTGAAACTAAGTGGTTGCTTGTTATGAAGTTTGTTATTGCAAATGGTTACGTGGTCGATCCGGCAAATGGCATCAACACCGGCAAGAACGTGTTGATTGAGGACGGGCGCGTCGCCGGCATACTCGCTCCCAATGATCCAATTCCTGAGTGCTCGGAATATGTCGATGCCACTGGTCTGATCGTCGCGCCGGGATTCATCGATATGCACACTCACCTGCGTGAACCCGGAGCCGAATACAAAGAGACGATCGCCAGCGGTAGTGCGGCCGCAGTCGCTGGGGGATGGGCCAGCGTTTGTGCCATGCCAAACACTGAACCGGTCAATGACCACGCCGCAATGACGCGCTTTGTGATTGAGCAGGCCCAACGCGCGCAACTCGCAAATGTCTTTCCGATCGGCGCGCTGACGAAAGGTTCGAATGGAGCTGAGCTCGCCGAGATGGGCGAGATGAAAAGCGCGGGGATCGTTGCCGTCTCGGATGACGGTCGTCCGGTAACAAACGCCGGCATGATGCGCCGCGCCATGGAGTACGCGCGCGGTTTCGACCTTCCGGTAGTTGACCATTGCCAGGATCCAAGTTTGAATGCGGGTGGTGTAATGCATGAAGGGCACTGGTCTTTGCTGCTTGGTTTGAAAGGCATGCCCGCGGCTGCCGAAGACGTGCATGTAATTCGCGATTGCGTGCTGTCAAAACTTACGGGCGCGCATGTGCATATCGCACACCTGTCGACGCGCGGTGCCGTGGAAGCGGTGCGGCGCGCAAAAGATGCAGGATTGAAGGTTACTTGTGAAATCGCGCCGCATCATTGGACGTTGACGGACGCTTCAGTCTCCGGGTTCGACACGAATATGAAGATGAGTCCGCCGTTGCGCAGTCAGGATCACATTGGAGCTTTATTGGAAGGGCTGAACGACGGCACGATCGACGCAATCGCGACCGACCACGCGCCGCATCATGCGGACGAGAAGTCGCTCGAATTTGATGAGGCGCCGTTTGGCATAACAGGTTTGGAAACAGCGATCGGTTTGGCCTTTGATCTAGTACATCGCGGAGTTATCGATCTTGAACGGCTGGTGAGGTTGTGCTCAACAAATCCGGCCCGAATATTTGGTCTGAGCGAGCGCGGGCACCTGGGAATAGGTGCGCACGCAGACGTTACCATTTTGGATCCCGCGTATGAGTGGACGTTCGATGTTAACGCTTCGAAGTCGAAAAGCCGCAACACGCCGTTTCACGGCCGGACGATGAATGGTGGTCCGATCGCTACAATTGTCGGAGGACGAATCGTCTATCTTAATCCGAAGTACTCGCACCTCACAGATCTCAAATCCCGCAAAGCGAGTGGCGCCTGACCGAGGTTCAGAAAAACATTTTCCATTTTTATTTCTAATTTGCGATTTCGTTTTGCGTAAATGCATGAGCCGCGTGAACACACAGCGGTTTCGCTCCAGCGGGGCAGCCTGTTTATCGCAGCGACTAAAACAAAATGGAAAATGAGAAATGGAAAATTCTTTTGGTTTAAGACTTTTAATAAACCAAACCGAGAAGTGTTGGAAGCCCGCCCGCGCTCTCCCCTTCGCTTGCGGGCTCCTTCAACATCGACCACCGCTATCGCGATCGCCGATCCTTTACGCAAAACCGTTCGGTCCTGCGACTTGAAAACTTAACGCACGTGCGCAGCAGGCAACGAGACACTCTGGTTCAGCACGACGCCAAACTCAGTGCCCGACTCCACCAGCGCTTCGTGACCTTTAGATAACACCGCACCAGCTGCGCCGAGACCACCGCCGACCAGTGCGCCGATACCAGCGCCTTCACCGCCGCCTGCGATCGCCCCAATCAGTGCTCCAGTCGCCGCGCCGCCGCCGATGAATACGACGTTTCGCTTGGTGGCTGATCGGCCGGCGAGTTCACCTTCGTTGTCGGCGCGCACGTTGCTCGAGCCTGCCTCGGTCAAATCACCATTAATCGCTCGAGTGATACCGGATGGCAGCCGCAACGAAATAAAGTGCACTCCCATCGTCCCCGCTTTGCTCTTGCGCGACGCGCGCGTCACCGTTACGACGCGACCAACGATTTCGCTGCCTGCCGGTACAACTTCAACTCCGTTCGCATAGACCGGATCGACTACAGTTGTCGAAAACTGATCACCGACGCGGGCTGTTTCAGAAGTGATGGTGCGGTTTAGACGAACGCGAAAAACGTGACCGGCATTCACGTTGTAGTAAACCACCGTGGGCTTAGCCCGCCGTACTACATGTGTGCGACGACGCAGTCCTGGTTTGCGACGTGTTTGGCCGATCGCCGGCGCCACCGCGGACGCGATTACAGCGACGAATACAAACAGTCCCATCGCGCATTTGAAAAATCGATCCGTTCCAGTCTTCTTCACTTCAGCCTCCGGCAAACCTGATACACAGACTATTGCGCGCCGTTCTTAAACTTCATTTTGAAGTACGACGACGCGCCGCGAACTGTTGAGCAACGACCGTGCCAACTGAGAAGCAACTTAGTCCGTTTGCCAACTTCAATTATTTCTCGGTTTAGCCACGTCGGAATTTTAGTGAGCGGACTCGTTCAAATCGTTATAGACGATGTGAGATGCGCGAAGTCGATCGTGCACTATTTGGAATAAGAATCGCGCGCGCAGATGAGTTCCTCAATTGATGCGTGTTCGGCGCGTACTATAGCGCTGTTGAATTGTCGGCGGGTGAGAGTGAGCGTGGAAGCTGTGGCGCCGGTCGCGGAACATTTTCGATTAGCCGCGCAATCTCAGCACACAGCAAATCTAAATCTGCGGGCTTGACGAAGTACCGCTGCGCACCATTCGTGAGGGCATTGAATTCATCCGCTTCATACGCTGCGCCGGAAAGGAAGACTATCGGTGTAGCAACGTCAAACTCGCGCAGCCTTTTGCACAGCTCTACGCCTGAACCATCAGGAAGCCATGAATCAAGCAGGTAGAGATCAAAAGTTTCGTCCCGGGCCGTGCTTAAAGCTTGTTCGGCAGTTGTCCTCGCGGTCACGCGATAGTTCTGTGCCGTCAGCACGAGGCAAACCAACTCGCACGTGTCGGCGTGATCTTCAACGTAGAGAATATGGCTTTTGATGGGCGACGACATCGATTGAATTCGGCTAAATTGTTGAGAAGAAAGGCGAGGTGATCGCGTTAGATTTGGCCAGGGGCCGGCTCTAGTTGTCGGGAACTCGAGCCAACCCCGGCGCACCCTGCTTGTTTCAGGCGTTAACGGTACGCTGTTGCTCGACGCTGTGTCGGTACGCCAACGTACGATCTCGAAGAAAGATTAGTGGCCGTCGTTACAAGCTCAGATTTCCGGCCTCAAGAGCACGACTCCTGGGAGAAGAAGACAGATCATCAAAGTGGCGCTTTACGACCGGGTAGCATTCGCAAACGAAGTGCTCGAGCGCAGAGCGGTCAATGATGCGAATGTGACCTCGTTCGTAAGTAATAAGTTTGCGGTCCTGAAGTCGCATTGCAACCTCGCTGATGCTTGCTCGGCGCACTCCCAACATGGCTGCCATAAACTCATGCGTCATTTCGAACTCGTCGCGATCAAGTCGATCGTGGTACATCAGCAGCCAACGAGCGAGCCGTCTTTCAACATCATGACGAATACTGCAAACCGCCGATTGAGATACCTGGGCCATTAGCGCGTGAGTATATCTAAGCAACGCAACCTGCAGTGTCTGGCCGCGGTCGAATTCTTGTTTCAGGATGTTGGCGTCAAGTTGCAAAGCCTCGCCCTGTGCCTGGACTGTGGCTACTTTTGTTTCGCTCCCGCCCAGCACGGCGGAAATGCCCAACATGCCTTCGTTGCCGACTAATCCAACTTCCATACCGGTGCCGTCAGACAGTTCCGTAAGCAGGGAGATGATTGATGTCGTTGGGAAGTAAACGTGGCGAATAAAATCGTCGGGTCGAAACAGGATTCGTCTTAAGTCCAGAGTTATCGGACGAAGATGGGGCCTCAGTCTTTCTCGTTCATCCGTCGTCAACTTTGACAGCATCATGTTTGCCGGCGTTGTTTGTGGTCTGGACATCATTTCACCAACCCTCAACCGAATCGTGCAATGCAACCTCTAAGCTAACACTGTACCGAGCAAAACAGTTCTTAAATTCTCAGGCGCACATCATACTGTGTCGAAAGTTTGGCAGCGGTACGCCAGCGCACAGACATGATCAAAGCAAAGATATAAGCTGCTAAGTTCCCGATCTCGACACCCCAGTGGCAGGCGCCGGCACCAGCGGATGCTGGCATTCGGTTTGCTCCGGCAGGTATTTGAACTCGCAAGTTGTGATTGAAGTCTGGTAAGGAAACGTTCTGACGTTTTCTTTGTATTGATTCAGGGCGAACGCGCTGTTGTAACTCGAAACTAAGCGCCGGCTCACTCTCAGAAGTTGGCGACGCGCTTCGCTGAAGGAAAATCCAACTGTTTAGTTTGAATGTTGCGGCTCTCTCGAGAGGATATTTGTGTGTACACGCGCGCTGAAGGAGAAACGATGGATACAAGAATTAAACCTGTTGAAAAACTTGGGTCTGTAATCGGCAGCCGCAAATCCGTTGAGGCGCGACAGTTTGAGCCAAAAAACAAGCCAAGCCTTTTGAGTGGCGATTCCGAAAGGTTTACTCCTGCTCGAAAGCAGCCGGACCTTGTTTGTTTCTCACATCTTCGTTGGGACTTTGTCTTCCAGCGGCCACAGCATTTGTTGACGCGTTGTGCGCGCGACCGCCGCGTATTTTTTGTAGAAGAACCAATCTTTGGTAACGGGTCTATGCGTCTCGAAGTTCAAGCGCGGGACAAACGCCTGCACGTGGTGACGCCGCATTTGCCGGAAGGATTGCGAAGTGAAGTTGCTACGACAGCGGTGATGAAAGAAATGGTCCGGCGCTTGTTCGCCGAGCAGGAAATTCATGAGTACGTTTTCTGGTACTACACGCCGATGGCGCTGAACTTCACCAGGCATTTTTCTCCAATTGCGTCGATCTATGACTGTATGGATGAATTGTCGGCATTCAAAGGCGCGCACTCGCGGTTAGCAGATTTCGAAAAGGAATTATTTAATCGCGTTGATTTGGTTTTCACCGGCGGCCAAAGTCTCTACGAAGCCAAACGTAATCAACATCGCGACGTTTACGCATTCCCAAGCAGCATTGATGTGGCCCACTTCGGTAAGGCGAGAACGCTTACTGCAGATCCGCCGGATCAGAAGGAGATTGCTCATCCGCGTCTTGGATTCTTTGGCGTCATTGACGAACGGTTCGATATCGAACTGCTTGATTCAGTTGCGCAAAAACGTCCCGATTGGCAGTTCGTGATGATTGGTCCAGTCGTGAAAATCCATCCCGACACGTTGCCGCGCCGCGCGAATATTCATTATCTCGGCGCGAAAAAGTATGAGGAGCTGCCGGATTACCTGGCCGGCTGGGACATCGCACTACTGTTGTTTGCGCGCAATGAATCGACGCGATTCATCAGTCCGACCAAGACGCCTGAGTATCTCGCGGCCGGCAAGCCGGTAATCTCCACATCAATTCGTGACGTCGTGCGACCGTACGGCGATTTAAAACTGGTCCAAATCGCAGATCAACCGGAAGAGTTTATTAAAGCGGCGGACCAAATATTGGCCGCGGGACAAAACCACGAGTGGCTGAAGCGGGTTGACGACTTTCTGGCGAATATTTCGTGGGACAAGACCTGGAAACAAATGTCGGAACTGATTAACCAGGCAATCGAAGATAATCAAAAAGTAAGTACTACAAAGCAGGCGATCTTAGGCAAAGGCCGCGCGCACGGCGCAACGGTGGTCGCATAATAATTTCTTCAAAGGGCGAACAAGGAAGGGTAACAAAATGTTTGACTATTTAATTGTTGGCGCAGGCTTCGCCGGTAGTGTGTTGGCTGAACGGCTGGCCGCTGGTTCTGATAAAAAAGTTTTGATTTGTGACAAGCGACCCCACATCGGAGGAAACGCTTACGATCATTATAACGAAGCGGGAATTCTAGTTCACAAATATGGGCCGCACATTTTTCACACCAACGCGCGCGACGTATTTGAATACCTTTCGCGCTTTACCGACTGGCGTCCCTATCAACATCGGGTGCGCGCATGCGTGGATGGCCAGATCGTTCCTATTCCGATCAACCTCGACACAATTAACACTCTTTACGGTCTCAATCTGACGGCTTTTGAGGTTGAAGAGTTTTTTAAAAAAGTTGCTGAGCCGCGTGCAGACATCCGCACCTCAGAAGATGTAGTGGTCAGCAAAGTCGGCAGGGAACTTTACGAGAAGTTCTTTCGCAACTACACGCGTAAGCAGTGGGGCCTGGATCCGTCCGAACTCGATGCAAGCGTTACGTCGCGAGTACCTACGCGCACCAATCGCGACGATCGATATTTTACGGATACGTTTCAGGCGATGCCCTTACATGGCTATACGCGCATGTTCGAACGCATGCTGGACCATCCCAACATTAAAATTCTGTTGAACTGTGATTACCGCGACGTCGAAAAAGACATTCCGTATCGAGAAATGATCTACACCGGTCCAGTCGATACATATTTCGATTATTGCTATGGCAGGCTGCCTTATCGCTCGCTCGAATTTAAACACGAAACGCACGATCAGGAAGTGTTTCAGTCGGCGCCGGTTGTCAATTATCCAAACGATCAGGCGTACACCCGCGTAACGGAATTCAAATATCTGACTGGCCAGGAGCACCGGCGCACCAGCATTGTTTACGAATTTCCGAAAGCGGAAGGCGACCCATACTATCCGGTGCCGCGTAAAGAGAATGCGACCATTTACGCGAAATACAAGGCCCTTGCGGACCGCACGCCCGGGGTGACTTTTGTGGGGCGGCTCGCGACCTACAAGTACTACAACATGGACCAGATCGTGGCGCAGGCGCTGACGACTTATGGAAAGATGACTGGTTTAAAGAGAGTCGAAGCGACGCTGCACAGCAATGGAAACGGAAATGGCAACGGCAACGGGCACAAGCGCCCAATCGATCCGTCGCTGATTTCCAAAGTAGCGTTGACGGCAGCGAATGGCAGGTGACCGATGGCTGCCGAAACTTCATCTCCTCAACGTCCGGAACTCTGGGCCGGCATCGAATGCACCGTCAATCGCGTCGGTGACAGCTACTGGGACCAGCTAGAACGCGGCGGTCACGCGCTTCGGTCTCGGGATCTCGAACGACTTGCCGAGCTCGGGGTGCGCACAATTCGCTATCCGATCCTTTGGGAGCGGACGGCGCCTGTCTCGTTAGACCATCCTGATTGGTCCTGGGCCGACGAGCGCATGCAAACACTGCGCGACGCCGATCTGACTCCTATTGTCGGATTGGTCCATCACGGTAGTGGTCCTGCCTATACCAATATTCTCGATCGGCATTTTCCGGAAAAGCTTGCGAGGTTTGCGCGCGCCGTGGCCCAACGTTATCCGTGGGTCAGCTCGTACACGCCCGTAAACGAGCCACTGACAACGGCCCGTTTTAGTTGTCTGTACGGACATTGGTATCCGCATGATCG
>DATENN010000422.1:0-7106 GCA_035275045.1 Pyrinomonadaceae bacterium | reverse complement strand
GCATGTTGATTTTCCTTTACTCTCGTTACGTACTCCTCATCATCGTCGTTGGTTATATTCTTCACGGCTTGTTGTCGCGCATGTTCGGCATGTTTCGACGGCGCAGCGAAACCAGCGAGATCCCCGCCCAAGTCAAAGCTCCTTAAGTTTTCAGAAGCAAATTAGTTTTGTTTTAGCGGCGCAACTTCTCGCGGTTGTGAGAAAGCAAGCAAGCCGTGCTCGGTAGTCAACAAGACTACTTCGCCAATCGCTATCGGTGATGCAGAGGTTGTGATCTCCTCGCCAATGGGAAGGGAATTAACCTGGCGTCCATCGCGTAGTTCCAGCACGACGCCGGCGATGCTCGTTAAGGGCGTAAACAACGCCTCAGCATCGGTAATGAACGGTTGCGCCGAGATCCTGCCCGGCATTTGCCGCTTCCATAGACGCTTTCCATTCAGCGAAAACTTGTATACAAAATTGTCCAGCGAGGCGACCAGCAAATCCTCTCCAGCGCGAACGACGGCCTCGACACCGGCGCCCGTCCGATTGCGCCACAGCAATCTTCCATTCATCGCGTTAACCGCATAAACGTAGTTATCGCCGGACCCGAAGAAAACGATGTCGTCGCGGATCGCCGCCGGACCACGGATTGGCCCACGCGTGCGAAAGCGCCAGAGTAACTTTCCGGTCTGTTTATCAAGCACGACCAAATAACCGTCTTCGGCACCCGCGTAAACTCGCGCCCCATCAACGACGGGTTGGGAATTGAAGGCAGCACTGTAGGCAAAAGCCCACCGCAACTCGCCGGTACTGGCGTCGAACGAATAAAACTTTCCATCCCTGCCGCCTGCGAATAACCTTCCATCAGCCAAAGTCAACGCTCCCTGCAATGGAGTAGCGAGCGTGCGCATCCAGTGAGTGACCCCACCCTCGCTGCCGAGAGCGCGCAAAGCTCCAGTCGCGCGTCGCGCGCCTGCTTCGACTTTTCCAGTTTCAGAAGCGACGTACACATTGCGTTCGTCAGCAACCGGAGACGCCGACAGTTCGCCTCCAAATTCTGAACGCCAAATGAGTGAGCCGTCTTTCGCCCGCAGCGAAGTGATTATTCCTCCGGCAAGCGGCAGATAAACGCGGTCAGCACTGAACGCCGGCGTCAGGTTAAGCGTCAGGTCGGAATTAAATCGCCAACCAACAGTCAGGGGTCGCGAAAGAAAGGACCCCGCGAGCGGCTTGCTGGATTCGACGGGAACTTTTATTTGTGCGATGCCGGCGATTGAGACGGCGAAAAGTAACCCAGCTAAGACAAACGTGTTCGCTGTTTTCATCGACCGTCGCAACGCGCGCTTTTCGCTTCTTGAGTTATTCGAATCCAAAAGTATAATCCCCGTTTTAGTTTCTCAGCCCAGCGTTTGACGCGTGAACGTCAGCCGAGGTTTCCTTTTTGATACAGCCCACACACCACGAAATTGTCATAATACTTGACTTCGGATCGCAATACACTCAGCTCATCGCCCGTCGTGTTCGAGAGGCAGGCGTTTACTGTGAAATTCTCCCGTTCAATACTCCAGTTGAACGTATTCTTGCGCGTCAACCAAAAGGTTTAATTCTCTCGGGGAGTCCGGCGTCGGTTTACTCGGATGAAGCGCCGCGCCCTGACTCGAAACTGATCGCTTCGCTTGAATTTCCGCTCTTAGGCATTTGCTATGGCTTGCAAATTCTCGCGTTCGACATGGGTGGCGAAGTTAAGCCGTCAAACAATAGAGAGTTTGGTTACGCCCGGCTGAAGCTGGTTGATGCGTCAAGCGCCTTGTTTCGCGGCCTGCCTGACGAGATGGATGTATGGATGAGTCATGGCGATTACATGACGACGGTACCGGATGGTTTTCAGGTAACGGCGCTGACGGACGATGCGCTGAACGCAATTGAAGATAAGACACGCGGAATTTTTGGCGTGCAGTTTCATCCGGAAGTTGCGCATACGCCACTTGGCGCTGCTTTATTGCGGAATTTTCTTTTTGAAATTTGCGGTTGTCGTGGCGACTGGTCGCCGCAGGCTGTGATCGAGGAGCAAATTGAAAATATCCGCCAAACCGTCGGCGACAAGGCCGCAGTTGTTTCGGGCTTATCGGGTGGCGTCGATTCAACCGTCGCTGCGGCTCTCGTGCATCGCGCAATAGGGGATCGACAAACGTGCATCTTCGTCGACAACGGTTTGCTTCGTCACGGAGAGTTCGAGTCGACACTGGGTCTGTTACGGCAGCGCATGAAGCTGCGCATCGAAGGGGTGCAGGCTGGCGATTTATTCTTGAACGAACTGCGCGGCGTCGTCGATCCCGAAGAGAAGCGGAAACGTATCGGTAAGACTTTCATTGATGTTTTCGAAAGCAATGCCAGCCGTATTGGCAATGTCGATTTCCTGGTGCAGGGAACGCTCTATCCTGACGTTATCGAATCCGTTTCCGTTCGCGGACCTTCAGCCGTGATCAAAAGCCATCACAACGTTGGGGGCTTGCCGGAAAAAATGCAGCTCAAGTTGATCGAACCTTTGCGCGAGCTGTTCAAAGACGAAGTACGTTTGATTGGTCGTGAGTTAGGTGTTCCTGAAGAAATCCTGACGCGTCATCCATTTCCCGGGCCTGGCATCGCTGTAAGAATCATAGGAGAAGTAACCGCGGACCGCGTCAAACTAGTTCAGGCCGCAGATGTCATCCTCGACGAGGAATTGCGGGCAGCTAATCTTTACGATTCGGTGTGGCAAGCGTTTCCAGTGCTACTTCCAGTCTCGACCGTTGGAGTCATGGGCGATGAACGAACTTATGAAAAAGTTGTGGCCATTCGCTCAGTCACCAGTGTCGACGGCATGACAGCCGATTGGGCGCGCCTGCCGCATGACGTCCTGGCGCGAATTTCATCGCGAATAATCTCAGAAATTCGCGGCATAAACCGCGTTGTTTACGACATTAGCTCTAAACCACCGAGCACCATCGAATGGGAATAACGACGTGCTGCCGGTGGGAGATGCGACCATGATATAGTGTCGCAGTCCGATCATTCACATCATCTGTTCAAACTCTGACGCCATTCGTTCGTTAGCTCTTTTTGTTCTATGTCGGAAAACAGGTTCGCTCATCTCCATCTGCACACCGACTACAGCCTCCTTGACGGCGCAATTCAAATAAAACCTCTCGCTCGTCGCGTTGAAGAACTCGGTATGAGCGCCTGTGCCATGACCGATCACGGCAACATGTTCGGCGCGATCTCTTTTTACAACCAGATGAAGAGCAAGGGGATTAAACCGATCATCGGCTGCGAGACTTACATCACTCGAGGCAGCCGGCAGGATCGCGCTGCCGCGGCACCGGGCGAAAAGGCGAATTTCCATCTCATCCTGTTGGCGAAAGATCTCGAGGGTTATCGCAACCTGGTGCGCCTTACTTCAAAAGCCTATACCGAAGGTTTCTATTACAAACCTCGCATCGACAAAGAACTGTTGGCCGAACACGCGAAAGGATTAATCGCGCTCTCCGCCTGTATGTCGGGCGTGCCGTCGGCGATGTTGGCCCGCGATAGTTGTGATGAGGCGGCAGCAGCGGCTGTGGAATTCGAGGAGATCATGGGGAAGGGCAATTACTTCCTCGAGATTCAGGAGCATGGTCTCGAACCTCAGCAACGAATTCGCAAGCCTTTGGTCGAATTGTCCAAGCGCACGGGTGTGCCATTGGTGGCAACGAACGACGCGCATTATTTGATGCCGGACGATGCGCGCGCCCACGACGTGCTTCTTTGTATCGGCTCAGGCAAAACGGTAAACGAAACCAACCGGCTACGGTATAACAGCCCGCACTTTTACGTTCGCTCGGCCGAAGAGATGTGGAGCGTCTTTGGCAGCGAACTGCCCGACGCGCTACTGCGCACCGTGGAGATCGCCGAGCGCTGCGATCTGAAGCTGCCCGAGAATACCAACCATTTGCCCAATTATCCGATTCCGGATGGTCAAGCTGCGACAGCGGACGAATATTTTGAGAGGGTCGTTCGCGATGGGTTCGAGCGGCGCCGCCAACGCGTTTGGGACCGGCAGGCAGCGCGCGGAGAGTTGAAGCACCCAATTTCCGATTATCAGACGCGTCTCGCCAATGAGATCGCGATGATCAAGCAGATGGGGTTCGCCGGTTACTTTCTGATCGTTTGGGACTTTGTTCGATACGCGAAAGAGCACGCGATTCCGGTCGGGCCTGGTCGCGGATCTTCAGCCGGATCGCTGGTGGCGTACTGCCTCGAAATAACTGATGTAGATCCTTTAGAGTACGATCTCATCTTCGAGCGATTCCTCAACCCCGGGCGCGTCTCAATGCCCGATATCGATATCGACTTTTGCGTGCGGGGACGCGGCGACGTAATCAATCATGTCGCGAATCTCTACGGTCGCGACTCGGTCTGCCAGATCATCACCTTCGGGACATTAGCGTCGCGGGCGGCAATTAAGGACGTCGGGCGCGCGTTGGAGATGCCTTATTCCGAGGTCGATCGGATTGCCAAGTTAATTCCACCGCCAGTGCGGGGCAGGAACGTAACCATCGCCCAAGCCCTTGAACAAGTGCCTGAGCTGCGGAAAGAGATAGAGACGAACCCAACCGTCAAGGACCTCATTGAAATTGCTCAGCGACTTGAGGGGTGTGCGCGACACTCGTCCGTACACGCTGCCGGCGTGGTGATTTCGCCGGTGCCGTTACAAGAGCTGATACCGATAGCCGTTTCAGGGAAGGAAGAAGTTACCACGCAATATGTCATGTCGGATCTCGAAAAGACCGGCATGCTTAAGATGGACTTTTTAGCGCTTACCGCTTTAACTGTTATAAACGATTGCTTAAAGACGATTAAGCAACTGCTTGATAAAGAGATTAACTGGGCGGATTTAGCGCTTAACGACGAAAAAACGATGGCGGTTTTTGGAGAAGGGCGCACTGAAGCGGTCTTTCAGTTTGAGTCGTCCGGCATGCAGGAAATCTGTCGCAAGTTGAAACCAAAGGACGTCGAGGATCTATCGGCTTTGAACGCGCTTTATCGTCCCGGGCCACTTGATGGCGGGATGGTTGAAGAGTTCATTCAACGCCATCGGGGCCAGAAAACGGTGCGCTATCTCGTTCCCGAGATGAAGGAAATCTTAAGCAATACGTTTGGTGTTTTGGTTTACCAGGAACAGATCATGCAGCTTGCTCAGAAGCTGGCCGGTTATACCTTAAGCGAAGCGGATCTGATGCGGCGCGCGATGGGTAAGAAGAAGCGCGAAGAGATGGCGCTGCATGAAGAGAAATTCATCAGCGGCGCAGTCACCCGCGGCATCAAGAAAGACAAGGCGGAAAAAATCTTTTCCTTGATGGCGAAGTTTTCTGACTATGGTTTTCCACGTAGCCACGCCGTAGCTTATGCCTATCTTGCATTTCAAACGGCGTATTTGAAAGCCCACTATCCGGAACACTTCTATGCAGCGGTGTTGTCCAGCGAAGCTCAGGACGCGGCAAAGGTCTTCAAATACTCAAAAGAGCTGAGGACGCAAGGCATTGAACTGTTGCCGCCGGACGTCAACGAAAGTTATTCCGGATTTACGCCGCTGCAAGGCGCAATTCGTTATGGGCTGGCGGCTATCAAGGGCCTCGGTCAATCAACGGTAAACTCAATTATTGAAGCGCGCGCCGCCGGACCGTTTAAGTCGTTTTTCGATTTTGCTGAACGCATGGGCCAAGCCAACCTAAATAAGCGCGTGTTGGAAGGCTTGGTTGGCGCGGGCGCGTTCGATTCATTGAAACCAGTGACGCGCGAGCCACAGGAGTGGCGCGGCACACTTTGGAACGCGATTGATTCCGCACTGGCGTGCGCACAACGTGCTAAGCGAGAGCGCATCCAGGGACAGAGCGGCTTGTTTGCGGCCGTGACGGTGGATTGTGACGTCGTTGAAGAGCTGCCGACGTCCGCGAATCCGTGGACACGCGCGCAGTTGTTGCTGGCGGAGAAGACCGCGCTCGGGTTCTATGTCACCAGTCACCCGTTGTCGAGTTATAGCGAGGCAGTGCAATCAGCGAAAGCTTTGAAGTCTGTGGATGTGTCATCGATCACCAGCGGCTCGCGCGTGACTCTCGCCGGCATCATCGGCGATTTGCAACCGAAGACTACGAAAAAGGGTGATCGGTTTGCGCTGCTACGATTGGAAGATGAGGCCGGTGGCACCAAGTGCGTTCTGTGGCCCGAGACCTATCGCAAATTTTCCGTGCTAATAAAAAATGAAATGGCTGCCCTGATGACCGGGCGAATTGAAATCAGCGAGGATGGACCACCGTCGCTTATTGTCGATCACATCCAGAGCCTCGAGGATGTAGCCAAAGCAAGGGAGCTGGTTGTTCTTTGCGTGCCCCGGCCGGACGATCCCGCGCAGGTCTTCGATGGTATTCTGCACCTGATTAATACTCATCCCGGCAGTTGCGAAGTCGAATTAGAAGCGTTACTCGATGACGGTGCGCGGGTGCGCATAAAGGTGAATTCGTCGCTACGGCTCGAACGAAGTGACAGGCTGGAAACAGCGTTGAAGCAGTTGGGGTGCAATCTCAAGATTGAGAAGCTGGCGATGGCGGCGAGTGCCGCCGGTTGAGCGGAATCCGTGGCTAAGTCACAGAAAAAACAAAACGTCGAGGAACCGGTTGCACCGCAGATAGAGCCGAAGACTGCTTTTGAGCGGGTACAACTCGCCCGCCATCCCGATCGGCCGTACACGCTTGATTTCATCGAAAGGTTGTTCGATGAATTTGTCGAGCTCCATGGCGATCGGCGCTACGCGGACGATCCTGCGATTGTTTGCGGCTCGGCGCGATTTCACGGTTTGCCGATAGTCGTCGTAGGTCATCAAAAGGGACGCGATACTAAACAGCGAAGCTACCGGAATTTTGGCATGCCGAAACCAGAAGGCTATCGCAAAGCGTTGCGCGTCATGAAGCTCGCCGAAAAATTTGGGCGGCCGATTTTTTCGTTAATTGACACGCCCGGGGCGTATCCCGGCATCGACGCAGAGGAACGCGGCCAGGCGGAAGCAATTGCTTACAATCTGCGCGAAATGGCGAAGTTGAAGGTCCCGGTGA
>DATENN010000421.1:0-2541 GCA_035275045.1 Pyrinomonadaceae bacterium | reverse complement strand
TGGGAAACAATCACAACTTGTTTGGTGCGCCCCATGAGGCGCACATCTACATTGACGACGACGGTTATTTGATTAAGAAAGTAATTCGCGGAACGACGGTCGGAGAAGCGACCGAGCGCGCCCGCTATGAACGCAGTCTTTTGCATGATGGCTTTCGCCGGTTAATTAATCAGCGAGTGAAGGACGAAGAATTGACGGAAGCGGAAGGCGCAGAACTCGCTCAATTTTACGAGTCGCGCTATGACGCCTATACCTATCTCGCGGTTAATGGCGCAAAGCGTTCGCGGCGGCACACCGATTTTTAAATAGCACTTATATTGCCGCGCGCAATTTTTCACTCTGCATATTCGAGAGGTTGAACCTTTATGGTCACTCAACGAAAACCCAAAGCATCAAAATACTTAACAACACCTACACGGCCAGTCCAGGTTGACCGCGATCGCTCGGTCGCCGGTCTGCTGGAAAAGATGGAAGGCGCGGGCTTTGGCGGCCGTCAGTTGGCCGAAGCGCATCGTATCTGGCTCGACATGCTGGGCGATAACACAACCATAATGGTGGCCGGCTCTGGCGCGCTGATTCCCGCGGGCATGCGGCGACTGTTGGCTTACGTAATCAAAAACCGTTTCGTCGATGTGCTAGTCCTTTCCGGCTCGTTATTGTTTCACGATCTGCATGAGACCCTGGGCCGTTATCACTTCCAAGCCCATCCAAATATGACTGACGCCGAGCTGGATTCCGCGCAGATAAGCCGCATGTGGGATTTGCTCGCGAGTGATGAAGAGTACCGCGAAGCTAACGAGTGGGTGGCCGGTTTTACCAACCAGCTTGATCAAAGTCGTTCGTATTCAACGCGAGAATATTTGCATTTGCTGGGACGCGAGCTCGCCGAAATTGCTACTGAAGACGGCGTGTTAACTTCCGCTTACAAAGCTCGCGTGCCAATCTTTTGCCCGGGCGTTGCTGACAGCGGCATCGCGATCGGCATAGCGTCAGCACGCTTTGAAAAGAAAAATAATTTCGTATTTGATATGGTCCAGGACGTTCTGGATATGGCCAACATCGCGGCCCGTGCGAGATTAACAGGTGTGATTAATCTCGGCGGCGGAACGTCAAAAAGCTTCATCCAACAGACTGAGATCTCTTCCTTCATACTCAAGAACCATTACCAGGGTCACAAGTACGCCATTCAAATCACCACCGATGCGCCGCATCCCGGCGGGCGCTCCAACGCCGTTGCGTTTGACGAGGCTGTATACGGCAAGCTGGCCCGAGGCGCGCACAGTGCTTATGTGAATTGCGACGCCACGATTGCCTTGCCGATTCTGATTACCGCGCTATCGCAAACGGCTGCGAAATATTTGAAAGGCCGCAAGCGACCTAACTTCACCTTTGGCCGCGAGTTGGTGATAGAAGTTTCGTAACGTGGCGTTATCGTCGCCGTGCTTCAGATCAAATGCCGCTGGTTTCTGCTTTGTACGGCTCGCGCAACCCTTTCTTCGCCTCGTCATGGGCAGAGTAAATGTCGGGCCGCGTAAGCACCTCGCGATACTGTGTCAAAGCATCGTTACGTTTGCCGGCTAAGTCATAAGCGCGCGCTGCGTAAAGATGCGCCATTGTCACCAGCGACGCCTCAGCACTTTCGACCTTAGTCGCCGCGAGAAATTCATGCGCCGCGCGTTCGCCTTCTCCAGCAGTCAGCAACACCTCGCCATACTTGAAATGCACCAGGTCCAGCGCGCGCGCCACCGTCTCTCTAACCGTCCGGTCGTGAAGTAGATCCTCAAACGTGGCGAACGCTTCACGCTCAGCCCGGGTGGCGGCAGCGATGTTTTTAGCTTTTCGTTCAACCTCGGCCTGGCTCACCAGCGCATCCGCCGCTTCTAATTTGAATAAATAATTTCGTGGGTACCTGGCGCTTAAAGCTCGCGCCTGGTCCAACGCGTCGTTGAACCGTTTCTCCCGGGTGTACAGAATAATGAGCAACGTCCTGGCATCATCGCGCGCCCAGGTTCCCTTTTCGGAAACCTGCTCGATCAGTTGCAGTCCTTTTTTCTTTGATCCCCGAAAGCCGGTCACACCTGCAACGACTTTAATTGGCAGCGGCAGCGACCCAACAACATATTCGTACAGACCAGCGGTAAGGCTCGCATCGACGAACGTTGGATCGAGTTTCAGTAGTTGTTTGTGATGTTCGACGGAATCATCCCCATCCTTGAGCGCAGCGAAATGGCGACGTTCCACCGCTTCTTCGAACGATGCTTTCAGTCCTTCAGTTGCGCCAAGCCAATAAAGCGCCTCCGGATCGTTCGGAAATTGCTTGAGACGAACTTCGGAAAGCCGCTTTGCCTCACGCGTCAGGCCACGAAATTCGTTGACAATTTTTGGGTCAACCTTGTCATCGCCACTGGAGTAAAAATTCTCTGAGCTGTAGAGCGACGATTGCAGCCGCCGCGACTCATAAAGCGTCTTGATCCACACGCGCGCTGCCAGCAGTTGCGGCCCCGCCGCGTGGGTGGGATAAAGCCGCGTAATCTCTTTGAA
>DATENN010000420.1:0-2693 GCA_035275045.1 Pyrinomonadaceae bacterium | reverse complement strand
GATTGATCAGATGGCGCGGCTGCGGCTGAGTCCGAAGGTAATTCTCAAACGGCGCCAGCACATCTATCACATCGAATCGAAGGTGTATGATTTTTACAAGCACCATCCCGGTGCATTTTTTGGAATGGTCGCGTGCAACCTGCTGGCCCACGCGTCAAGTGTGATGGAGGTTTACGTCACTTTGCGCATGCTGGGCTACGCGCCAAACGTGGCCCAGGCTTACATCATTGAATCACTGACGAAGGTCATAAATTTTGTGTTCGCCTTTGTGCCGGGAACTATCGGCGTTTACGAAGGCGGCACAGAAGTCGTACTGCAAACGCTTGGTTTCGCCGCCGCAACCGGTGTGGCACTCGCGCTGGTGCGCAAGGCGGGCACGATCGTTTGGACCTCTATCGGTCTCTTGATTTTGACCTGGCGCACGCTTCCAAATGCGTGGCGCCGGCTCTTGGATCGCAGTCCACGCTTACAAAGACTTATGGATAGCCTCGTACTCTCAAACATCGCTCATCGTCCCGCGCGCACTGGTGTCAGCATTCTCGGCACTGGTGTCGGCGTGCTGTTGATTATCTTTACCGTCGGTCTGGCGCATGGAGTCTTGCGCGAACGCGGACGGCGTGAATCAAACATTGGCGCCGAAATTATGGTGCGCGCTTCCGGTTCCCTCAGCTTTGGTGGCGGCTCACCCTTCGTGCTTCCGGTTTCAAGGGCCGGCGAAATCGCGACGATCGAAGGCGTGCGCGCCGCTACGCCACTGGGCCAGACGCTCGACAGGAGTGACACGGGATTTGGCTCACGCTTGCTGGACGGCATTGAGTATGACGAGTATGCGCGGCTTACCGGAATCTCGATAAGAGAGGGCCGAAAGCTTCTCGGTGGCGACGAAGCGATTGTCGATCCCGTCTGGCAACAACAGCGGCATGCTGCAATTGGATCGACTGTGCAACTATTTGAACGGCCTTTCAAGATAGTCGGCGTCTACGAACCGCCCGGGGGTGGGCGAGTAAAAATTCCGTTGGCGACCATGCAGGATCAGGAGGGCGGGGATGGGCGCGCCTCAGCCGTGCTGGTTGCCTGCCAGGATCCTGCGAAACAGGATGACGTCGCGGCGCGCATTCGGGAACGCTTCCCGGACGACCAAATTATCTTCACTCGCGACCTGCCTGAGATTTATGCGTCGGGCGTGCCGGCGCTAAACGTTTTCCTGAAGGTCGTGGTTGGCGTTGCAGCCGCCATCAGCATGTTGGTGATTTTGCTGGCGATGTACACCACGGTCACGGAGCGCACGCGGCAAATCGGCATACTGAAATCGCTGGGTATGTCGAAAAGCGCGATTGCCTGGGTCATCGAACAGGAAGCGATTATTGTCAGCCTGATGGGTGTTTCAGTAGGAGTGTTGTTGACGTTGGTAGTGCGTTTCGCAGTCATGAGGGCTACGACGCTCACAGTTGAAGTCGAGCCACGCTGGGTTGCAATCGCGTTCGCGGTTGGACTGGTAGGAGGCAGTATTGGCGCGCTCTATCCAGCGCTTCGCGCCGCGCGGCAGGACGCAGTCGACGCATTAAGCTATGAGTAGTGGCACAGACTTTAGTCTGTGTCCTAAATCAGCGCTGAGTCTCAAAAGCACACCTACTAAGACCCTAAGATTCTACGCTACCACTAACCTCTGCCATTAGGTTTTCGAATTTGAGGGTCGAACATAAATCTATTTCGAAGACAATGTCGCGGGCGATACGTTTACGGTGTCCGGCGTGCGGCGCTTCGTCAATCATCGATCGGCCTTTTCACATCCGACATCATTGCCCATCTTGCCGATCGCTGTTCAAACGCGAGGAAGGCTTCTTCGTCGGCGCGATCCTAGCAAACGTCATCACAACGGAACTGGTAATTCTTGCAGCTTGCCTGATTTGGTTAATAATGCTCGGCGGTAGCTATCAAACGGTCCTGATCGTTTTGCTGGCGTTGGCAGTCGTGTTTCCACTTCTCTTCTTTCATCACAGTTGGAGTTTTTGGCTCGCCTTTGACTACCTGATCGAATCGCTACCGAAATATGAAGAAGGGCGGCACCGTTATTAGGTATTCTGTCCATCCGCAGATCACACCGGGCGTTGTTTGTTTTACTTAGCTGTTAACGGATGGCCTACGGTCTTGTAATCCGTGGGAGGTTTATTCGCCAAAATCCACTTCCGCTAACAATGGTAGATGATCGGAAGCGCGCGTCTTTGCCGCGGAGATTATGACTTCGCAGCTTTGCAGTTGCTTTGCAAAAGCTTGCGGCAAAAAAATGTAATCCAGACGCAGGTGCGGATCCCAAACCGGAAACGTATAGCCCTTCTCATCTGGATGTAACGCGCGATAGCCATCGACGTAACCTGAGTCGCGCATCAATTGGATTGTCTCGCGCTGGATGTCACGTCCGCTCAGCCACACCAAACCCCGGATCCATGCGGGCATGCGACGCACGTCTAGAATTTCACCGGGCGCGAGGGTGTTGAAGTCCCCGACTAGAAGATGGAAACCTTCCTGATGACGTTCGATGCTCTTCAGCAGTGCCTGAATTTCGCGCACGCGCCGGCGCTCGCTCCACTTTGAAAACGTTGAGCTGAGATGAAGTCCAAAGATTCTCGCGCTGCTGCTCTGGAGCACGATTTCGAGGAAAGAATGTTTTGCGCCTGCCGGGTAGTGCCACTCGT
>DATENN010000419.1:0-4763 GCA_035275045.1 Pyrinomonadaceae bacterium | reverse complement strand
CCGTCGGTACCAAACGTCGCAGTACCGATGCTAATGCCGACACGTGCTTCGGCATTGCCGCGCACCTTCAGGGAGAAGTCTGAAACTGCCGTCTCGATCCGGCTGCGCAGCTCATCGACCTGATTACCGACTAGTTCCTGAACGATAGCGACAAATTCGTCGCCGGCGTAACGGGCCATGAAATCATATTCTCGCAACTGGCCCTGGATGATGCGACCCATTTCCCGCAACATTTTGTCGCCCACTTTGTGCCCAAACGTATCGTTGACGATTTTGAAATCATCGAGGTCGAGCATGACAACCTGGAACGGGCGTCCGGTACGTCGAGCGCGCGATACTTCTTCATCGAAACGCAGCGCAATGTAGCGTGCATTGGGCAAGCCGGTTAATGGATCCGTCAACGCGTTCGATTCCGCCTCGGCGTGATGCATTGCGTTTGATAGCGCGTCAGATGCAAGTCGCGTGACCGTCTCGAGCAAACGCATGTGGTCGTCCGTGTAAACCTCGAGGTCCGCGGAATAAACGGATACGGCGCCGAGCAGCATGTCGTCTTTGAAAAGAGGCAGCGATGCCATCGAACGGTACTCACGTTCGATTTCGAGACCAGCGAAGTCCAAACTCGGATGTAATTGGTTTATTGGGCTGCGATTCGCAAGTGCAAAGCCGGTAACGCCCTCGCCAGGAGCCACGCATCTATTCGCCAGACACTTGGCGTTACGTCCAGCGACGTGTGCGGTTGTAGCGTAGCCCTTAAGTTCGTCATAAAGGTAAACCACGCAAGTATCGAAGGGCACGACGTGCCCAACTTTATCCACCAGGATCTCAACTGTGTTCTTAACGTCTAGTGACGAGCCAAACGTCCGAGCAATTTCGTAAAGTGCATAGACTTCCTGGTGAGCGCTCTTAATTTGATCGTAGGCCATGTAGCAGCCGCGTTCGCGCGTCTGCGCCATGTCCACTTCATTTAGCGAAAACGGTTCGTGACTTTCATTGACAGCCGATTGCTGCGGCAGACCGAGTTCCGCAATTCTCGCTTCGAAACCCGGCAGGTGTTTGATGAAAAGGTCTACTACCGTCGGATCAAAGTGAGTGCCCGCACCGCGCAGTAAGAACGCGATCGCTTCATCGCGAGTCATGCCGCGACGGAAAGGGCGATCTTCGCGGACGGAATCAAAGGAATCCACTACCGAAATAATTCGCGCCGTAATGGGAATCTGTTCGCCTTTTAGTCCGTCGGGATAGCCGTGACCGTCCCACTGTTCATGATGATGACGAACGATGGGCGTGACCGGATAAGGGAAATCAATGCGGCTGAGAATTTGCGCGCCCACCGTCGTGTGAATCTTCATCTTTTCAAACTCGGCCGGAGTTAGACGGCTTGGTTTGTTAATAATGTGGGCCGGTACAGCTAGCTTGCCTACGTCGTGAAGTAACGCACCCGCTTTCAGTGCGGCAATTTCTGAGGAAGTTAAACCCAACACTTTGCCGAGTCCGGCGGCATAGACCTGCACACGCCTGACGTGGCAGTGGGTTGTTTGGTCTTTCGCATCGATCGCCGTGGCTAAAGCTTCAGCCGTAGCGAAGTGAATACGGCTCAACTCCTCGGTTTCACGCGTCTTCGTATTAAGTCGGAACCAAACCAAATAAATGACTTGCGCGCCCGCAAACAGGGTTACGCTCAGCAAGGCAAGCGACAACATCTGATGAATGGCCCAGGCAGCGATAAATGCGGTACCGCCAATAATGAAAAGCCGGTAATGCTTGACGAGAAAATTATTTTCAGGCTGGGCCAGCTGTTGATTCATTCGCGCTCCTGCGTTCTTTGCTGAATTTTATTTCAACGACCGTGCCGCGAAACACTACGTCGCCGGTTCCGCTTTGTTGGCCAAAGCAAGTTGGGAGCAACTCAACTTGCTTTGGCTTGATTGGGGCAAGCGCGACGAGTCACAAGCTCGTCTTGCTGGGTGAGAACCGGGTTAACGGGCAATGATCCATTGCACCGTTAGTTTTCAAATTTTGAGGTCCGCAGACCTCGTTGGAAATTTTGGGCGGCTCGGACTCCGTGCGGAGAGCCCGTGAAGCATGAGCTTCTCAGCCGCGCCGTGCCCTTTCTCAATTGTTGTGCCGCGTGCAAGAAGCCGCCACGCCACACGTTTCTGCACGGCTTTTTTCAACTTGATTGGTTCGTGAATTCTTTGACGATCATTCGAAAATCAATTTGACGCGTCACCGTGACGGCTTCGGTCAGCATGAGCAATGCCGTGGTTTGACATCACGTAAATCCCGATGCAACCTTCGTCAGTCACAGCAAACTGAGCGAAGCATTGAACGGTTAGACCAGGTCAGCCGCGTTGTTTTACTGGGGCAGGAAATCAATTTGCGATGAGAGCAAGGAAGACCATAGCAACGACGCCGTCTGTCGGTTACGTGGAATTGTTGCGTTCGAATCGCAACTTCCGGCAGTTGTGGCTCGGTCAAGTCGTCAGTCAGATGGGAGATTGGTTTGACACTATCGCCCTCTACACCATCATCCTCAATTTGTCCGGCTCTGGCAGAGACATCGGTCTATTACTGGTCGCCCGTTTTGTCCCCAGTTTTTTGGTGGGACCGCTATCAGGCGTCGTTGCAGATCGGTTTAATCGTCGCACGATCATGATCGTCTCCGACGTTCTAAGAGCGGTGGTCGTGCTGGGATTTCTTTTCGTTCGTCGCGCCGATCAACTCTGGATCATCTACGTTTTGACCGTGCTGCAACTTGCTTTTTCGACCTTTTTTGAGCCAGCGAAAACCGCTGCTATTCCGTCAATCGTTTCAGACCGCGAGCTCGTCGCAGCGAATGCTATTTCATCAGTGACCTGGTCGGTTATGTTGACCCTCGGCGCGGCGATTGGCGGCATCGTGACCGGCTTATTCGGCACCAACGTTTCGTTCGTACTCGACTCGCTTTCGTTTGTATTGTCTGCGGTGCTGATCGCAACTGTACGTATTCCTAAACGTCAAGCACGCGAGAAGAAAAAGCTGAACCTTAGCCGGGCCCTTGGGATTTCAGAAACGATCGAGGGCGCGCGCTACGTCAAACGGCGACCTCGGGTACTTGCATTATTGCTGGTAAAACCCGCGTGGGGATTGGGCGGAGGCATCATGACGCTGCTGGGCGTTTTTGGGGAGAAGATTTTTCCGGTAGGGCGTAGCGCGGCCACCGGCATCGGTGTGCTATTTGCCGCGCGTGGAATCGGCACGGCAGTCGGGCCAATCGTCGCGCGCCGCATTTCAGGCGAAGGTAAGAAGCGAATGCAATTCTCGATCGGGATTGCGTTTTTGATCGGCGGCGTTTTCTATATGGCTTTCGGCGCGGCCACTAGTTTTGTCGTGGCCTTGATAGTGCTGGGTATAGCTCATACCGGCGGCAGCATCTTGTGGGTTTTCTCTACTGTGTTGCTGCAACGTGGCGTTGAAGACAATTTTCGCGGACGTGTCTTCGCGGCAGAGCTCGCGCTGCTGACACTGACTATGGCTGTGTCTAATTACGTGACAGGCTTTTTACTCGATCCAATAGGCCTATCGCCCCGGGTAGTATCGATCGGTATCGGCGCGTTTTTCCTGCTTCCGGGTCTCGCCTGGTTTGTGACACAACGATGGTGGGACCAAGGAGAACGCGAACCGGTTCCAAAGGCGCCAGCGGCAATCCAAGGTACCGCGGCGCAGACTGTTGCGCAGGAAAGCAACGTTAACCCGGTTGATTCGACAATCGCGTAATCATGGACATCAAAATAGGCGTAATGGGATCGGCGGGTGACGCGCCGCCACAAACCAAAGATGCGTTATTCGCCAAGGCGAATGCTTTAGCCGCGGCCGTTGGTTCGAGCAAACTTACGCTGCTGACCGGCGCAACAACCGGAATTGTTTACGTGGTCGGCAAGGCGGCGCGTGAAGCGGGCGCGTTTCATATTGGAATTTCTCCGGCAGAAAATATTCGCGAACACCTCGAGCAATACAAGCTACCAACCGATGCCTGTGACGCCATCATCTACACGGGTTTCGGTCTAAAAGGCCGCAATGTTGTGCTGGTGCGATCGTGTGACGTTGTTATCTTCATCGCCGGCGCTATGGGTTCGCTTAATGAGTTCACGATTGCACACGATGAAGGAAAAGTAATTGGGTGTCTGACCGGGACTGGCGGAGTCGCAGACGAAGCTGATTACCTGGTGAAAACATTTTCAAAGCAGACGGGCGCGCGCATCTTTCAACACGAGGATGCGACCAGCCTGCTCGCAACCTGTATGGATAACATCCCGAAATAAATCGACAAGGAGCGGAATGGACCTTGGCATCAAAGATCGCGTTGCTCTGGCGGCTGCCGCCAGCAAAGGAATTGGATTCGCCGTTGCCCATGGGTTGGCAAAGGAAGGCGCGCGCGTTTTCCTTTGCTCTCGTGACGAGAAGCGGGCAAGCGAAGCAGCGCAAAGAATTCATGATGAAACCGGCGCGACAGTTGCGGGCATCGGCGCCGATGTAACCGATAACGAGTCAGTCGAGCGTTTCGTAGCTCTTGCGCGCGAACGTGGTGGCGCCATCGACATTTTGATCAACAATGCGGGTGGACCACCAGCCGCAACTTTTGATGACGTCGACCTCGACACAATTCGCAAAGCGTTTGAACTTAATGCATTGTCTGCGATTCGATTAGCGAAGCTCGTGTTGCCGGACATGCGCGCTCGCAAGTGGGGCCGCATCGTTAACATCACTTCTGTTTCCGTCAAGCA
>DATENN010000418.1:0-5907 GCA_035275045.1 Pyrinomonadaceae bacterium | reverse complement strand
AATGCCGCCCCGCGCATAAGCGTTCCACTTGATTCGGTTGATTGCCGCGTAAAGCAATTGTTTGTCAGTGGTGAACTGCTGCAATGCGCCAACCCCGGCGCCGGTGCGGATGATGGCGACCAGATCGCCCGATCGCATTTGTTCGTCAACAAATTTCTTGATGGCCCGGCGGACGTAGTAAACACTCTCAAACGACAGCCCGAGGTCATCGACGATGAGCGCGATCGAACGGCGGACTTGTTCCGGTTGTAATTGCTCAGGAGGGGTTGGTGGCGCAAACTTGTCGGCTTCGCGTCGCTTGTTTTTTTCCGTCGTTACAGTCTCGTTCACGACTGGTACGTACGAAAAGTTGCTGATCGGTTGTGGCCGACCATCCTCGAGAATCTCGAAGTCTTCGGGTTTTAAATCAGTAATCTGTTTGCCCGAGCGATCGACAACGGTAGCATCGACTTGGACCAGGTTCGTGGTAATGCGGACCACCTGATCTCTGTCGTCCGTCGGGCTTTGCGGTTTCGCAGGCGGCGCAGCAGTTTGTTGAGCTGGCGTTGAAACGATGAACGAATAGAGGAGAAATAATGCGAGGCAACTACGCTTCATACGGACCTCATTTCAACTAACCCTTGATGGTAGGTTCGCTGGCCCAAAGAGCCTTGGCGAAAGAGTAACGCCACCGGGAATTCTTGAATCTTTGCAAGGGGAGAATTTGCAACTCAGGCAGCAGTTTTGACGAGCGGATTTTGCCACAAATTTATTGGCATTGCCAAACAATTGTATGCACGAGATCTGATCAATTTTGTTCCCATTGTTCCCGTCGGAATTGGCAGGACGGGCCGACACGATCGATGTTGAATCGAACTACGAATATTCGGATCGACGGGCACGGTTCGTTCTTAGTTATGATTGCTTTTGCTCAATAAAAACGCCGAATGATGTTTTCGCCTTGCAACTATCACCAGGGATCAGGCATCTTAGCTGGCGTTAATCCTTCTCTCGCGCATCGACGGTGATGCGCCCCGCGCAAAGAAAACTACACAGCGCCGGCGTTTTTGGATAGTTCGAGAGCAGGCTGTATTCACTTCAGAAGCCGCTCCTTGTTCGAGCATCCGATCCTGGTCCTTCGCTGCTACCGTTTCGCCGAAGCCAATCCGTTTCGCAGCTTCTTTCACTCCTACACGGGAAAGGTATATCTCCATGACTATGAAACTTTATGTTGGAAACCTCGCTTTCCAAACGGATAGCCAGCAGTTGCAGGAACTCTTTGCGCAGGCGGGCACGGTCCAGTCAGCAAGCATCGTTGAAGATCGCGACACTGGACGCTCACGAGGCTTTGGCTTCGTCGAAATGTCGAGCGCAGAAGAAGGGGCGGCAGCCATTGCTCAGTTCAACGGCAAGGAATTCAACGGCCGTAACTTGAACGTCAATGAAGCGAAGCCGCGCGAGAACCGCAGCTTTGGCGGCGGTGGCAATCGTGGCGGTGGAAACCGCGGCGGTGGCAATCGTGATTTCGGCGGCCGTAACGACCGCTCGCCGCGTTGGTAATTTTGTTACCGACGACTTAACCGAAAGCGCTTCGGCGTGCGCACTGTGTGCGGCCGAAGCGCCTTTCTACATTGCGCGAAAAAAATAATTCGCGCGGAAAGAATAGATGAATTTTACAGAACTAAACCTGATTCCCGACCTCGTGCACAAGTGTGCGACCCTCGGGTACACAACTCCGACACCGATCCAGACCAGCGCCATTCCATTGGTGCTGAGCGGCGCCGACCTGATTGGTTGCGCCGAGACTGGCACGGGCAAAACGGCGGCTTTCCTGCTGCCGATTATTCAAAGATTGAACGAAACCAAATCGCTTCCGGGCATTCGCGTGCTGGTGATCGCGCCTACTCGCGAACTCGCGTTGCAGACGGAAAGTGCTTATCGTTCGTTGGCATTAAAGAACAGCCCGCGATGCGTCGCCATCATCGGTGGCGCGAGCATGCACCGGCAGCGTGAAGCGCTGCGCCGGGGCGCCGGGGTCCTAATAGCGACTCCCGGACGACTGCTCGATCACATGGAGCGCCTGTCGGTTGACTTATCGCGCGTCGAAGTACTCGTGCTTGATGAAGCGGACCGCATGCTGGACATGGGTTTCTGGCCATCGATCAGGCGCGTGCTTGAAAAGGTACCGGCGAACCGTCAAACATTGCTTTTTTCAGCGACCATGTCGCCGGCGATTGAAAAAATTGCGCGTACGACCTTGCGCAATCCTAAGTTGATTGAAGTCAGCAAACGCGGTGGCGTTGCGAAAACTGTAGCTCAGTTCGCGTATCCGGTCGCAGCAGAATCAAAGATGACCTTGCTGTTGAAGTTACTCGAGAAAGAGCATGAGCCATTCGAGCGCGTGCTGGTGTTTACCCGCACCAGACGCGGAGCCGAAAGACTGTCGCACATTTTGAGCGCACGCGATCACAGTGTGAATCGAATTCATGCCGATCGCACCCAGCCGCAACGCGAAGCAGCCTTGCGGGATTTCAAAGGCGGCCGCACTCGCGTGATGGTTGCGACTGACATTGCTGCGCGCGGTATCGATGTTGATGCGATTTCGCATGTCATTAACTATGACGTACCGATGGCGCCGGAAGATTATGTACATCGAATCGGCCGCAGCGGCCGCGCCGGCAAGCCCGGGCGAGCGATTACGCTGGTTACGCCAGCTGAAGAACTTTCGCTAAGCGGTATCGAACGCATGACCGGACAGAGCATCGAGCGAGTGGTGTTGTCCGCTTTTGGCGGTACTCACCTGCCTGCAGCAAGCGTTCGCAAGCCCACTGCATTCCGGCAACGTCACGCGCCAAGTTTTGGCACGCGGTCATTTCGTCCGCGCCGAGCAAGATAATTGGCAACTCTTCCGCTTCAAAAACCAATGCAAACGATCGCACGGTCACGGCCCCAGTCAATCAATTGGGGCCTTGGCCTTTTTTTGACATCGTTTCACCTCGCTGCAGTTTCCGCTGTCTTTCTTTGGAGCTGGCCGGCGATGCTGAGTGCAATCGCGCTCTATTGGGTTGCGGGTAGTTTAGGCATTGGCATGGGTTATCACCGGCTAATAACCCATCGCGGTTACAAAGTCCCAAAATTAGTCGAATACTTTCTGGTGTTGTGCGGAACTCTGGCGCTTCAAGGTGGTCCAATTGAATGGACCACCACGCATCGCATTCATCACGCGCACACTGATCGCACCGGCGATCCTCATACGCCGCGCCAAGGACGTTTCTGGTCCCATGTCGGTTGGATTTTGCGCGGCACTGCTCAAAACCACGAAGCGAGTGTCATCGCCCGCTACGCTCCAGATCTGGCCAAGGATAATTTTTATCGCTGGCTCAGTCTCTACTACCCGGTTCCGCTGATTTGCTTGTCGCTACTGTTGCTGTATTTCGCCGGCTGGGGCGTGATGATGTGGGGGATTTTCCTGCGCGTCACGCTGGGACTTCAGGCGACCTGGCTGGTTAACTCTGCCACGCATCTTTGGGGCACAAAACGTTTCGATACTGGCGAAGACTCACGCAACAGTTGGTGGGTGGCACTGCTGACCTTCGGCGAAGGCTGGCACAACAATCATCACGCGTATCCAACTTCAGCGCGTCATGGTTTGAGGTGGTACGAGATCGATTTCAACTGGTGGGGCATCCGCGTTTTGCAGACGATTGGACTAGCCACGTCAGTGAAGTATGCCTCTTTGAAGGGCAATTCTTAGCTCGCCGCCTATTAAATTTTGTCAGACGCTAACTGGTGGGATTTGGACGCCACGTCCACCACGAAAATCCGCGCCGGCAGCGGCTTCAACAAAACGCTCAATACACAGTGGTAGTGCGGCCCCTGCACTATTTGCCGGCGACAATAAGAGTGCCACTCCGGTCGTGATGAATTCCGCCAGCCGGTAGAGAACGGCGGCGCGAAGCAAAGTGAAAAAACCATCCGGGGCAGCAACCCGGTCGAGGTAATAAGCAACCTCGTTCTCGCTACACATAATTAAGTCCCAAGCCGGCGACTGAATGCCGGCGTTGCCCCAATCCCCCAAGCGCACTTCGCCGCCGCTCGAAAGAAAGATGTTGCCGAAGTGAAAATCGCCATGGACCAGTGTGTGCCTGCTGTCATCCAACAGCGGCGCAGTTTCGCACACAAGATTCGCCGCCGCGACTCCTGCAGCTTTCAACTGTTGCTCGTCAACACCGACGTCAAAAACAGGTACCAACCCGACGAGCACGTCAAGCGCGCGTGACAGTCGAAACGCAACCGTAGATGCGTCTAGACCGGCTGTGCTCAGACCCGCCTCAGAAAGCCGCCGCTTATTATTGGCGAATCGCTGATGAACGCTTGCCAGTAATCTCAAGGCGGTGTGCATCGCGGGTAAGTCCATCAGTTTCTCGTCTTCAGGCCCACCGCAATCCTCCATAACCAGGTAATAGGCATTCGCTTTTGCCTGTCCACAACCGATTAGTGAGGGCACGACGTGCGAGAACGCAGACGACACCAGCGAATGCGCCGTCCATTCCGTGTGGGTAACTTGCTTTACGATCAGGTTTACTGCGTCGACTTCACCACTTAAGGTCAGCCTCTGAACAAGAGCCGGCGAATCGGAATTTGCAACTGAACTAACTGATGCGTGTCGCTGGCTGTGAATATGAGCGGGAATAAGATCGAGGATGTTCCGCAACGGGATGCATTCCATTATCGGCAAACCAATGTGAGTTAAGTCAGTTCTGCGGCAGGTGGGGTGATTTCAGTTAGTGCAGGCGCTAACGGAGGACTCTGCATAAAATCAACAAGCTTTTCAAAGTAGTCGTCCTCGAAATATTTGCGCAACGCCGCCGCTAATTCTTTGTCCTTAAAGATATCCCAACAAAGATGACAAATACTCGAGTACTGCGGCCGTAAGCGGTCCGCATAGCCGAGTTCCTTGATGATTGGAATTAACGCACCCGATCCTGCATGAATCACCTCACGAATCGTTCGGTCCGTCTTCATATTGAAAAGCGCGTCCTTCAGCGAAATGTGACGCACATTTCCGGACGACATCGATTCAGTCATATCCGCGCCGGCGCAACATGGGTACACGTTTCCATTCGGCGCGATAGTCAAATTCAGCATTCGCTCGCAGCAACCATTCGTATCACCAAAATAAATTTCCGACCCGGGCACTTCCTCTGCGGCTCGACCGACAGGGTGAACGCGACCGTTCGCGACGGTTACGTGCAATAAATCAGCCGCGGAAAACGATTGCAGAAGATCGTCAATGTGATGACTTCGACTTGAGAGCGTTCGCAGTATTACCTTGATACCAGTATGCCGGGCAGCCGCGAGCAGCGTTTTAATGCGATCGAGCGACACGTACGGTGCGTGCCAGTAATCAAGTGAAACCTCTAAATAGTCCAGGCCCGCATCAAGTAGTTCAAGACATCGCCGCTCGGCAACGACGTCATTTGTCGCCCAAAAGCCGTTAGTCGTCGAACCGATGTTGCGGAACAATAGTGTCTTAGCATGACTCAGAATCGAAAGCGTCTCGTCGTAATAGAGAAATGCTTCACCGCCTGAAACGTGGACACGGCTTTCCACTTCTTTCAGTTCAGAGGCTTCCTCCACAACACGCAACGACACTTCAAGCGGCAAATGAAAATCACCGCGCACATCAGAGCCGTGCGGCGCGGCAGACTGGTAACACATGCCGCATTTCGCGTTACAGCGATCGGTTGTTTCAAGAACCAGCGAGTGAAAATGCAGTTGCGCCATTCCCTAACCTTTCAAAACGGGTAAGGAGATTCGACGCGGCGCCAGGGTCGGAGTCGAATATATCTCCTGCTGTTGCGCCATGCGGCTCAACTCCGGATCGCTCAACGCGTGACGGTGAAAGTGGCACGCGTCGACATAGCC
>DATENN010000417.1:0-2681 GCA_035275045.1 Pyrinomonadaceae bacterium | reverse complement strand
TTCCGCGATTCGTTAGTGGCCGGCCTTAACGGCGGGACGCTAACTCGTGCACAGGTCCTCCGCAAAATCGCGGAATCCGAAGAACTGCGGACCCGCGAATTCAATGCTGCTTTCGTGACGATGGAATACTTCGGTTATCTGCGTCGCGATCCGGACACAGCCGGCTTTAACTTCTGGCTGGACAAGTTGAATGCTTTCAACGGCAACTTTGTCGCTGCGGAAATGGTGAAGGCGTTTATTACGTCAAGCGAATACCGCCAGCGGTTTGGTCCCAGCTAAAAAACAAGCAGGTCAGGCAGAAAAGGGGGCAGCAATGTCCCCTTTTTCTTTTCCAGCAGTAAGGCAGCGGCGGGTTATGCTGCTGGTGGCTTAGTTTTCGCAACTTCTGATACATTCAGCCCATGGCTGTAGCGCTTCGCGTCGAAAAAGTCTCAAAGCAATACCGCATCTATGACCGGCCCGGCGATCGCCTGAAAGAATCACTGTCGCGTGGACTATTGAAACGTCACCAGGAGTTTTGGGCGCTACGCGACGTCAGTTTCGAAATTGAAGCTGGGACCACGGTCGGCATCATTGGTCCAAACGGATGCGGCAAATCGACATTGTTGCAGATCATTTCTGGAACGCTTGCAACTACACACGGCGAGGTATGGCATGAAGGCCGCATCGCCGCTTTGCTGGAACTTGGTGCAGGTTTCGATCCCGAATTTACCGGCGTCGAAAATGTCTACATGAACGCCAGCCTGTTGGGATTGAGCCGCCGAGAGACCGACGCGCTTTTTCCGGCAATCGAACGGTTTGCTGAGATTGGCCAATTCCTGTACCAACCGGTCAAAACATATTCGAGTGGAATGTATGTCCGACTCGCCTTTGCAATAGCCGCAAGCGTTGATCCGGACATTCTCGTGATTGACGAAGCCCTCGCCGTCGGCGATGCGGTTTTCCAACACCGCTGTCTGCGTCGCATCAATGAATTGCATGAGCGTGGCGCAACCGTTTTGTTCGTTTCGCACGACGCGGGCGCAGTGCGCGCACTTTGTTCACGTGCCATCCTGCTACGCTCGGGCAGCGTAATCGCAGACGGAAAGCCGGGTGAGGTGTTGAACCTCTATCAAAAGATCATTATGGAACGCGAGCAGGCTTACGACGCTGAAGGCGGCGCGAAGCTTTCAAAAAACGAACACGCCCAGGCACAACCGCTGAGTTTTGCTTACCGTCATGGCGACGGGAGTGCCGAAATCATCGCGGCCGAACTCATAGCCACAGATGGCAGTGACGTTGAAATTGTTGAAAGCGGCGAATCGCTAACGTTGCGCGTAGTTGTCCGCTTCACCTGCGATGTTGACGAACCGGTGATCGGTTTTTTGATTCGAAACTCGCATAGCATTCATGCTTATGGGACCAACACCAAAGAACAACGGCTGGAGTTTGGGACCGTCCACGCAGGTGAAGTAATTGAAATCACTTTTGCTTTTGATTGCTGGCTCGGCGTAGACCAGTACACGATTTCATTGGCGGTACACAGCCGCGATGGCTTTGCTTATGATTGGCTTGATGCCGCACTCTTTTTACGCGTCACGAGTTTGGGCTTAACGGAAGGTGTCGCGAATCTCAATGCGACGGCAGTTATGAATCGCAGAAGTATACAAACTGCGAACGCAGTAACGCCAATTCACGAAACAGTTAGTCATGGCTAATGACGTTGAGAAAATTCTTGCAGAGATTCGCGAGCGCGTGCTCGCGGAACAGACTGCATCTTCGTCCGCTAACGGTGGTGGTAACTTGCCGTCGAATGGTGAACCGTCCACGCCAATTCAAAACTCAGAAAACCTCCGGCTGATCAATTCACACCTGACGACGACCGCGCGCGCCTGGGACCGCCTACCACCGGTAATTAGCAATCGCAGTGGCGCCATCGCACAGATTGAGCTGTGGTTGAAGCGGCATTTGAAGCGCGCCACGCGCTGGTATGCCTGGGAACAAGTGAACTTTAACGCGGCGGTCCATCATGCGCTGAGTGATATGGTCCAGGCCTTGTTGAATCACGAACAGGCGCTCGCTAACCAACAGCAGGCGATTACGCGGCAACAACAGGAACTGAAAAATTTGGCCGAGCAATCCGAGTTGCTTTTGCGAGAACTGCAGCAGTCGCGGGCCGAATTCCAAGCGCGAGTTGCAGAACAAAGATCCGAGCTGTCCCAAGTTTTGCAGAAGTTGGATCAAACTACTGGCGAAATTTCCACGCTTCGCGAATTGAACGATCAATTACGCGATGAGCAACGCGTGTCATTCAAACAAATTTCGCTCGAAGCGACAGAAGCGGCCGTGCTTGACGACCGCGCCCGCCGCAAGTCCCAGGCTCTTTTGGAAAACCTTCAGGCACGCCTTGAAAAACTCGAACGCCAATCCTAAACGCCGCTGTTCTATGCCTAAAGAAAGTTTGTACAAACGCGCGGGCATCGATGATGTTTCCGAGTTTTATCGGACAAAGTTTGTTTCTGATGAGGTTCTCGACCATCGGTATTTCAAGGCTCTCGATCGTTTCGATATCCGCTTTGCCCGGACCATGTGGGTGTACGACAACGTCGCGGCCCGGTCGAGCGTTCTCGATCTCGGCTGTGGCGCCGGCTTGCTGGCTCTATTAAAACGCAAAGGCATCACGCTGACCGGCGCCGATCTTT
>DATENN010000416.1:0-5245 GCA_035275045.1 Pyrinomonadaceae bacterium | reverse complement strand
GAGTTTCGAGTTTCGAGTTTCGAGTTTCGAGTTTCGGGTTTTGAAATTTTGAATCTTGAATTTTGAATTTCGTTAAGAAAGGGTTTCGAGTTTCGAGTTTCGGGTTTCGACAAGTCGCACCGGCTGAAGAAGCCGCGCGGTCCGGTCGAAACTCAAACTCGAAACCCTAACCCGAAACTCTCTTGTTTACTTATGCTTCATCCCCTGTAACAGGACATGTTGAATCGCAAACGAGTTCGGCATACCGAATAGTGTCGCCGGGCTGATGCCAAACGGGCCACCTTCAGTGTTCGCTGAAATCGTGATGCTGTCGTTTTGCGCATAGGCATACGCGAGCGTGGGGGCCATATTTGCCGCCATCGTCTTGATTGCCTGTTGCTGTTCCTGTGGCATGGCGCCTGAGTTGGCTACGCGTTCAGCAAACGGTTGCACCAATGGGCCAATGTTCTGGTAAAACACCGCCGAGAAGTTGGTGTTACCGTCTGTAGGCAAACCAGCGGTGAAGCGCGATGAACGCACCAGGCTGTACCCCGATTCCTGAGCACGCACCGCTCGCTCTACCATTGCGCGGCTCGGTCCCATAACAACGTAGCCGTTAACGAACGTGTAGTTTACTTCGACGCCGAAATCGGCTGAGCGCAACGTGTAGTACGTGCGACCACTGATGTCAGTGCGATCCCAGGCCAGTCCCGATTTGCCAAACTTGGCGGCTTCCTTGTTAACTTCACCCACCAGCCGCTCCAGAGTTTGTTGCAGGTGCGCGGGATCGTTAACTTCGAAAACCATTTTCCATGACGGCGTCGGCAGGATTGGACCATCGATCGCAAAGGCGAACTCGCCACCTAACGGCGCCGCGATGTCTTTACGAATGTCCAAACCACGATCCGCCTGTTGCTGGTCAAGCGTTTTCTTAAGATCGGGCGAAACCGTTTCGACCGCGCCCAGCAAGTCGTCAACGAGTTTCACGGGATCCTTGACCACAAAACCCGCCACCAGATTCGCATCCGGCGAAATGTAATCCAGCGAGCCCATCGCGCCCGGAGCTGCCAGCCACGAAGGAATGCCATGCTGCGCATCATTGAACGACAGTGACGCGCGCGTGTGTGTCTTACCCTCGCTCTCGTTTTGATCCAGCACGAGATACTTCACTGAGAGCACGCCCAGCTTGTCGAGCGCTTCTTCACGGCGATCACCGTTAGGCTCACTGCTGCGCTGCGCTTTAGTCTGCGCCAGTACGCGTTCCAGATTAGCCGCTACCACCAGGCCGGCGCCTTGCTGGTAGACCTCGGCGATGCGATTGCGGAACGGTGTGGCCACAAAGGCGTTGGTATTACCTTTGATCAAGCCGGCGACTTTTTGCAGTTGCGTCATGTCCGGGCTGGCTGCAAACAAATCATTCTGAATCCAGACATACAACGTTTCCTTTTTATCACCGCCAGGCGCTGTCGCGAGGGGATCGTTTATGAAGCGAATGTCCGGATGGTCCGCCGACTTCGCATATTTTGCGATCTGCTCTTCGATAAAAGCTTGCAGGCCGTTTGAGTTCTTCAGTTCGGCGAGCACCAACGGCGCGGCTGGATCGTTCTTTTCGTTAAGCGAAACAGACACCGCCACTTCTTCGCCGAGATAGTCACCGAACTCGCGAATGGAATTAATTACCTGGTCCACATTCGGACCGTTATGGCCGGCTTGTTCTTTCTCCCACCACGCTTTGAGCGCAGCATTTTGATTGATGCGTTCCTGCATGATGCGATGAGACTCGACAATCGTTGACGTCAGGTTCGGCAACGCTGCATACACGATTGTGTCTTCAGGCATCAGATCGAGCAGGTGGGTTGAGTTGCGAACGCCTGGCTGCGGCACACGATTCAACTCCTTATTCAGCGAGCTGACCGCGGCAAGTGTCGCGGCATAGTTCGAGGCCTTACGGCTCCAGGCCAATTCGTCCTTCACAGGAATCTTGTCGATGGAGGCATTCGTCGTCGCCTGCTCCCCGCCGTGCAAAACAGTCTCGCGATCGGCATGATCGAGATGAACTTCACCTTCGACAACCGAGACGCGCGAGCCTTTTGTGCCGTTATTAACCGAGAAGATCGTGCCGGTAACTGAAATCAGCGAGTCGCCGGTGTCAACGAACAAGTGCTTGTCCTTCTGTTTCGCGGCTTCCACCACAATCGCGCCGCGGTTCAAGTGAATTGTGGTTCCCTGTGCATTCTTAGTCAGGAACAATTCCGAACGCTCGCGCATTTCAATCGTTGAACCATCGCCCAACTTCACATTCGCGTGAGCATCTTTCGCCGTGCGTAGGCGGTCACCTTTTTGTAAGCGCTCGCCGGCACTGACCGGAGCGCTATGCACGTCCGCGATCTGGTAAACCTGACCGTCAGCAGCTTGCACTGTCGCTTCCAGCTCTCCGCCAAACGGCGAGTAACGTTGAATGAGCGGCAGCGCAAGCAGTCCAAACCCAATCACCAGAACGGCGGCAATTCCCCAGCGCAAAATCACTGGCTGGATGCGATGACCGCGCACGGCTGCTTTCTTGACCGGCTGTTCGACACGGACGCGTGCTTGCTTCATAGCTTTGCGGCACGGAATACATTCGTGTGTGTGATCGATCAGCAGCAGCGAACGGGCTTCCGACAGTTCGCCATCGAGATAAGCCGGAATCAGCGATTGAAAGTCGTTGCAACTTTCGATTCGCTCGGCGGCAGTTGCAGTAACGACCCCAGCGCTTTCGGCCGCAGCAACGTGCTTCCAAACGCGTTGCGCTGCCTGCTCAACCGTCGCCGGGTCAACCTGCTCGCTGCGCAATTCAGCAGTTACCTTATCGAGGACCTGATCAAGTTCATGATTGCTTTTCATAATATTTGCTCCGATGTGCTACCGACTTCCGGTATCGTTTCCAATCTGCACAGACTCCAAGTCTGTGCGCCTATTTATGTTTTCCGAGGTACGTTCCAATTTCCTTTTTCAACTTGGTCCGCGCGCGATGCAACACGACGCCGACCACCACGTGCGAAGTGCCCATCAGCTTTGCTATTTCCTGGTTGTCGTATCCTTCGTAATATCGCAAGGCGAACATTTCGCCGGCAGTCTTTCCCAGACGCGCGACCGCCTCTCGAATCAGCTTTTGCAACTCGCGATCGGTATGTTGATCCTCAGGGTTTCTGATGTGGCTTTGAAAGTTGTCCCCATCGACGTCAGCCAGCGCGACGGACTTTGAGCGACCGCGACTGCGCATCAGATCGAGCGACGCATTAATGGCCGCGCGCGACAAATATGCTTCGGCATGACCCGCGATTTCCTCAGGCTCGCCGCTTTTAACCAGGCGCAGGAAAACCGTCTGCAGCACGTCTTCGGCGTCGGCGGCGCTTCCGGTTATGCGGTGCGCGGTGCGAAAAACGCGAGCGTGATGGGCCTGAAACAACGTTTCCAGCTCGCTTTGGGGTTGGGGAATAGGTCTCAAGGTTCTTACGGCTGCCTGCATTTGGCCTCCTAAAGTCGTTTCCAACTGGGTAAACGAACTGTCGAAGGTTTTATTAACAGTACCGTCCCGGAAAGAAGGCTCGGAGCCTGAGGCTAAGGGCTTCAAAAGCACGGTTAGGACCGAGTGCGACCCGAATTGAACCTCTGTGGGCGAATAATTTCGAGTAACTCAGAACAACGAGCCGGTATCACCCGGCAACATTGCTTTGCGAACCAGCGGAATGGGCGGACCACCGTACTTCAGAAATTCATCATGGAAAGCCTGCCAGGCTTGTTTGCCTCCGCGACTGGCAGTCCAGTCCTCGCGCAATTTGCGAATCATCAGTTTGCCCATGGTGTAATTAAGATAGGCTGGATCAAATGTGCCGCGCGCCGCCTGTTGTCGCGCATTGCCCGCGTCCTGGTAGGCTTGGTCGAGAAACATCTTCTCGGATTCCTCAACCGTCATTTTTCCGGTGTGCATTTCAATTGCTGAAACAAAACGAACGTTGCGCAATAAAGCTTCGAGCAGTTGGCCGATGTGCAGCTCGTCGGAACCATTGCCAAGTCCCGCATCCCACATCATCTCTTCTGTATAGTGCGCCCAGCCTTCGGCGAAGGCGTAGCCTACAAAGAGTTGCCCGAGTTTTGACGACGAGCGGTTCGCGTGCAAAAACTGGAGGAAATGTCCCGGCCAAACTTCATGCACCGAAGTAAACAACAACATTCCCTGCCCCGGTACATACGCGTCTTTTTCCTTTTGCGTCCACGAGTCTTCAGGCGGCGCGATGTAATAGGTTGACGGCAGGTTTTTTTCGTAGGGTCCGGGAATATTGATGTATGCAAAATTCCAGCGCCGGTAGGCGGGCGCTTCGGCCACCAGCGCCTCTTCGGTTCCCGGGATGGTGACGACTTTCTTGTCGAGAATAAACGATTTGATCTCGCCCAGCTGTTTGCGCGCCATTTCGACTGAGCTACCTTCAGGTTTATGAGCTTGGGCCTGGGCCACGCAATCCGCGACGGACTTGCCCGGCGCAAAGGATGAACAAGCGTTCTTTAGCGCGTCCGTGTTTCGCTGCAAATCCTGGCGGCCGATCTCAGCAAGTTTGTCGAGCGGAACATCAACCCGCTCAGTCGCTTTCAACATCTCGCCGAATTTGTCTGCGCCCAATTGAAAGTTTGTAGTGGCAGTCGGTTCCTGACTCTTAAACCAGGTGTCAATGTCCTGCATGGCCTTGATGGCGGCGGCATTCGCCTCGTTGAAATCTTTCTGAAGTTGCTCGTCCTTTACGGGTGCGAAAATGGCGGGCACCTCTTTTTGGTAAAAAGAAATCAGGCCGCCAAAGGTGGTGTGACCAATATTGATAAATGTCTTAGGCAGCGGCGTGCGTAGGTTTTTTCGAATCTGTTCAACCGCGATCGGAATGGCCCTGGCGTAACTGGTGTACGCGCGCATTCGTTGGGCGAGCGGCGCATATTCGCGCGAAACATACACATCCGGATCGATGCTGTCGGCATAGAATTGCGGTGAGCGATAAGGCCACTCGGCCGACTCCAGCCAAAACAAGTCTCCATCAACGACCGATAGGACATAGTCTCGCTCAAATCGTTGGCGTTCATTAAGCGAGCCATCCTGAAAACCGGCGATGCGATCCTTTATCTCGTGGAGTCGTTTAATTTCGGCGGTAAGACCTTGGGAGCTGAAATCGGGAAGTTTGCCGTCGAACTCGTGCCGCCCCGCCCGCACCGCAAAATCAGGATGGGCCACGAAATACGCTTC
>DATENN010000415.1:0-9083 GCA_035275045.1 Pyrinomonadaceae bacterium | reverse complement strand
ATGGCGAGGACGTTTCGTTTACTTCCTCTTTCGCCGGTTCCGAAACAGTAACTAACCAAATTATTCAAGGCGTGCCGGCGGAAGTCGCCATCCTTTCGATCGATCGCGACGCGCAGCGTTTGCGCTCAGCCGGGTTTGTTTCAACAGATTGGCATGCGACTCAATACAAAGGCATCGTTAACAAAACTCCTTTTGTAATTCTTGTTCGCCCGGGAAATCCAAAAGGCATTCACGACTTTCCGGATCTGGCCAAAGCAGGTGTAGAGCTGATTCATCCCGATCCGATTAGCTCGGGAGGTGCGCAGTGGTCCATCCTCGCACTTTACGGTTCGGAGTTAATAAAGTCTGCAAAACAGTCAGGCGAACCCGACACAGCGCGCGCAATACAAACTCTTCGAGCGATCTGGCGGAATGTTAAATCCACGCCAGGTTCTGCCCGGGAAGCGCGCACGCAGTTCGAAACTGGTTTCGGTGACGCGCTGGTCACTTACGAGCTGGAGGGTTTACTAATGAAGGAGGCCAAGAAAACGGCGGTTGAAATCGTAGTGCCGCAGGCCACAATCTTTAGTGAGCACCCCGCAGTGGTCATCGATAAGAACGTCAGCGCGGCAAAGCGGCCAATGGTCGATGCTTTTATGCAGTACCTGTGGAGCGATGAAGCGCAACAGGCGTTCGTCAAATATCATTTCTATTCAGTAACGAGCGATGCGTTGAACCAGCAGAACCAGGACTTTGCCCGAATTGAAATGCCGTTCGATATCACCTACTTCGGAGGTTGGGACAAAGCGTATCCCGATATCATCGAAAAGATCTTTCGTGATCAAATTCAACGGAAGTAGATCATGAAGGACGCTGTTGTCTGTCGTGTTGTCAGTGGTCCGTTGTGCGTAATTCACCACCCGTAGTTTTCGAGACGTTGGCAGTCACTTCTATTTACGATTTACTGTCTACGATTTACTGGTTATGAGTTCAGTTATTCCAACAATGCGGCATGTGCGTGGGTTTGACGTGGTCAGGCCGTTGAGCATCTGGATGCTTATCTTCCTGATGCTGCCGCTTGTGCTGCTGCCGCTCGCCTCAATCTTCATCTTTGGCACGAGCAAAGGTTTGGGCAATTTCTGGTCAGCGCTGATGGCGCCTGAAGCTGTGTTTGCCTTGAAACTTTCGATGGTCACCAGTTTCTGGGCCACCGCGTTTAATGTTCTGTTCGGCTTGTTCGCCGCGTACGTTTTGTCGCGTTACAATTTTCTCGGCCGAAACGCGCTAATCGTTACCATCTCGTTGCCGACCGCGATTCCCACGGCTGTCGCTGGTTTTGCGTTGTTACTTTTGTGGGGACCCTACGGCACTCTCGGGCGTTTCTTGCGGCCGCAGGGAATTCAGGTAATGTTCACTGCGGGCGCAATCGTGCTCGCCAATATTTTCGTAACCTTTCCGCTGGCTTTTGGTGTTATTAAACCTGTATTCGACACGATGAGCCGTTCGCTCGAGGAAGCTTCGGCGACGATTGGGGCCACGCGCTGGCAGACATTCTGGCATGTGACGCTTCCGTCGTTACGCGGCGCGATCGTATCCGGAGCGTTGTTAACCTTCGCGCGCGCCGTTGGTGAATTTGGCTCAACAATTTTGGTTTCAGGAAACCTGGCGGGCCGGACGCAGACAGCGCCGCTTTACATTTTTGCGAAATTCAACGAAGGACAGATCGAAGCCGCGAATGCGATTGCCATTGTGCTGGCGCTCTTCTCGTTCCTGATTTTCAGTGTGCTGTTTTTCGCGCGCGATTGGTTGGACGTGGACTGAGGCGTAATCTATGAAGCCACAGCTCGCATTAAAAATGGACGAACCAGCGATCCAACCGAACAGCGGTGTGGCGCCGCCGGCTGCCAGCATCGTGGGTATCAGCAAGCGCTTTGGCAAGACCAGCGTGCTTGAGAATATTTCGTTTGACGTGGCCGAGGGCGAAGCACTCGTTTTGCTCGGCGCATCCGGTAGCGGTAAGACAACGATCCTGCGCATCATCGCCGGACTGGAACAACCCTATACCGGCAAAATAATGCTTCACGGCAAAGAGGTGACGGAGTTGCCCGCGCGTGAGCGTGGTGTGGGCGTGATCTTTCAGTCGTATGCGCTGTTCCCGAAAATGACGGTTGAGAAAAACATTGGTTATGGGTTGCGCATCAGGAAGCGACGTCGCAAGGAAATAAAACAGACAGTTAATGAACTGCTGTCGCTGGTCCAACTCGAAGAACATCGCAGGAAATATCCTTCACAGCTTTCCGGCGGACAACAGCAGCGCGTAGCAATTGCTCGCACGCTCGCGTACAACCCGGAAGTCCTGCTGTTTGACGAACCGTTCGGCGCGCTTGATGCGCAGACCCGCGTTCACTTGCGTCGTGAGATTCGCGCTCTGCTAAAGAAAGTCAACGTGCCGGCAATTTTTATTACGCACGATCAGGAAGAGGCGCTTGAGCTTGGCGATCGCATTGCAGTGATTAACGTGGGCCACATCGAACAGATTGGCACGCCGCGCGAGGTTTACAACAATCCGGCCACCGAATACGTAGCGACCTTTCTCGGCGCCGCAAATATCCTCGAAGGCACGATAACGCAGGGACACGTCACGGTCGGCAATGCCCGCATGCCGGCGCGGCTTTTGGACAATCGATTTCAGGAAGGCCAGCCGGTGAAATTGATCTTCCGTCCCGAGGACGTGAGATTAAGTAGAACTCAGGACTTTCCGGTGGGCCATGCGTGCCTCTCGAGTGGTCTGGTTGAAGAAATTAGCTTCGTTGGCGCATATGAACGCGTACGAGTGCGGCTCGACACGAGCGGTGCTTGCGATACTTCGGATACGCCTTTTTACCTCACGACCGAAACGCCTGAACGTCAAACGGCAAAACCGGTAATCGCCAGCCGCCCTAAACCAGAGAGCAATGCCTTCCGGTTGCGTACCGGAGACCGCGTCTTTCTCGGCCTCGCATCCTTCACGATTCTTCCTAACTAAGTGATTGCAACGCAGCGTTCGCGAGACTGTGAAAACGACGCCGCACGCTGTTGATATTCGTGAAAGGCAATCCATGCGCATGGGTTCGGTTGGTGAGCAGTATGAATACGCGTTCGGTTTGCGCATCGATCCAGCAACTGGTGCCGGTGAATCCTGAATGCCCAAAGCTGTCCGCCGGAAGATCAGCTCCCGCAATCGAGTCAGCGGTTTGCGCCAGCTGCCATCCGAGCGAGCGAGCCTCGTTCAGACCCGGAGTCATGTTCGTTCTAAACAAGGCGCAAGTTTCGAATTTGAGTAACTTCGTTTCAGCCGGAATGAACTGTTGCGCCATCACGAAAGTTTCAGCGGCATTCGAAAACAATCCGGCATGGCCCGCAGCGCCACCGAGAAAGTGCGCGTTGCCATCATGCACCTGTCCCCAAATTAAGTCGGAACGCCAATCGTTGTAATCGCCCAAGTTGCCGTCGCTGCACATCTGCCTTTCATAAGCGTTCCCCACTTCGCAGGCCGCAATGCCCGTTTGTTTCGCCGCTTCCGGATTGAAAAACGTATTTTGCAACGCGAGGGGCTGAAAAATTTCGCGCGCTGCAAGTTCCCCTAAGGCGTGGCCGTTCATGCGCTCGAGCAAAAAACCGAGCACAATAAAGCCCACGTCACTGTAGGTCACTTGAGAGTTGGACTTGTATTCCAGCGGCAAGTTCGCGATAGCGCTTATCGTTCGCTCCGGTTTGCCTTCAGCCAAAACATACAGTGGGCGCCACGCCGGTAAACCCGACGTGTGAGTCAGCAGTTCGCGAACCGTGATGTGTTGCTTGTCGGTGCGATCGAATTCAGGCAAGTAATGCGCCACCGCTGCGTCGAGTGTTAATTCGCCGGCTTCGATGCGGCGCGCGCAAAGCAAACCGGTTACGAGTGGCTTCGTTAGGGAAGCGAGGTCATAAACCGTCTCGCTGTTGGCCGCGATTGGCTGTTCTTTTACTACTGCGTTCCCGACCGCGCCGGCGAATCTTACGTTTCCCCGTTCGCCAATGAGATAAACCGCAGACGGAAAATCGCCCGCTGCAATTCGCTCTTGAAGTAACGATGCAATCTCAGGATGCGGGCTCATGCAGAAGGGATTTGGCCGAGTTCGCTAACGCCCGGATGTTTGGCGTGAGCGTAAATGCGATCCAGCGCACGCAACGCCAACGCAAGCGCGCGCCGGCCATCTTCGCCCGAGATCGGCGACGGCAACTTCTTTTCCGCCGCTTGCACGAAGTCGAGAATCTCAGCGCGCAACGGTTCAACGTCACTGACCGGGAGATGGTTGGTTTTCACCCCCGGCCACGCGCCACTCGCCTGAGGCGCCGCGAGGTTGCTGATCGAAGCGTGCCGCGTCGCATAGTCGACTGCGATGTAATCATGCGGCTGAAAGAAACGCATCTTACGAATTTTCTCCGTGCCGACCCGAGACGCTGTGATGTTGGCCACGGCGCCGGTCGCGAATTCGAGCCGCGCGTTGGCAGCATCCACTTTTGGCGTGAGTATTGGAATGCCAACCGCATGCAGTTCCGTGACCTCGACCTCTTCGCCAACCAGCCACTGTACGATGTCAAGATCGTGGATCATCAAGTCGAGTACGACGTCGATGTCTAACGATCGCGCCGTGAATTCACCAACGCGATGGATCTCAAAATACACCGGACGCTTTACATGCGGCCGCAGAGCAACGAGGGCAGGATTGTATCGTTCAAGGTGTCCAACCTGGAGCAGCGCGCCGCTTTTTTTGGCGGAGGCAATCATGCGATCTGCTTCTTCAAGGGTTCGTGAGATCGGTTTTTCTACCAGTACATGAACACCGGCTTCGAGCAGCGCGCAGGCTATTTCACAATGCGACTCGGTAGGAACAGCCAAACTAACCGCGTCGACTTTTCCGATTAATTCGCGCCAATCACTGGTGGACGTTACGTTTCGCTCAATGCCAATTTTCGTAGCGCACTCCGGATTAAGATCGCAGACGGACACGAAGTCGGTTAACCCTTCGGTTGCCAGACAAGAGTGAATGCGCGCGTGTTGCCGGCCAAGATGGCCCACGCCGATGACGGCGGTTCGTAACATGATCAATCGTTCGTCGTTAGTCGCGAAGTCAGACGAGTCAAGGTCTTACTTTGTCAGCGAGTTTAAGTTTGATGATATTCTCTCAATCGGTTCAGTTTCAGCGGTCGATACGCGTTGCTGACTGCGTGACAACTGACTACTAACGACTGACAATTCAGGGACTATACTTGCATCCTTCAACCCTTGCCAAGCGCGGTACTATTCTGGTTTTCTTCGTCTTCACTGCGTTTTACTTCTACGGTCTGGGCCATCTTCCGTTCATCGGTCCGGATGAACCGCGCTACGCTGAGGTCGCGCATGAAATGCTTCTGCGGCGCGATTGGATCACGCCCACGCTGGCTGGACATCTCTGGTTTGAAAAACCGGCACTGCTTTACTGGCTGATAATTGCTGCGTTCAGAATCGGTGGCGTATCTGAAGCAAGTGCGCGTCTAGGTGCGGCCCTCTGCGGGATTTTGACGATCGCCGGCGTTATCTGGATTGCCAAACGTGTCGAGCGCGATTCTTTCGGCGACACCGCTTCCGTTGCGTTTTTCAGCGCGCTCGTGGCGGGCGCGAGCGGCGGATTGATTGCCTTTTCGCGAGCCGCAAGTTTTGACATCGTGATCACGGCAACCGTGACCTGGTCGCTGGCATTCTTCTTTGCGTTTGAGTTGGCGAATGCAACTGCTCAGCGACGGCGTTTGTTGGTTGGCTTCTATTTCGCCATCGGTGTTTCCTTATTAGCGAAAGGGCTCGTCGGTTTTGTAATTCCGTTTGGCGTCATCGGCGCATACTACACGCTGCGCGGCAAGGCGCCGCGGCGCGAATTATTAACGAGCGTGCTTTGGGGAGTGCCGCTGTCGTTATTAATTAGTGCGAGTTGGTATGGACCAATGATTTGGAAGCACGGCGCGCCATTTCTGGTCGAATTCATTATCAAACATCACTTTCAACGTTACGCCACCAACGTTTATCACCATCCGGGGCCTATCTACTACTACCTGGAAATTCTGCCCGCGTTAACGCTGCCCTGGACGGCTTACTTTTTTGCCGCCATGTGGCGGGCGCGCAATTCAATTTGGCGCGGCGCAAGCGATGCGCAAAGCAAGCTGCAAACATTCGCGGTGGCGTGGCTAATTCTGCCGCTAATTTTTTTTAGCGTTTCGAGTTCAAAACTTCCTGGTTACATACTGCCGGCGCTGCCCGCCGCGGCGTTGTTGACCGGTTTGTATCTCGCGAAAACAAGAGGCGGTTCGGCCACCTGGCCTACTCGCGTCACGGGCGTGCTTTCATTGTTATCCGCGATCGCGCTATTGGTGTTCGCGCGTCAATCAGGAAAGATTTCTATTGTCATAGCCGCTACGGTCGCCGCGATTTGTGCACTGGTTGCTATCGCAACCCTGTTTTTGCGCAAGCAATCCCTTGCACCGGCGGTCACGATCGCCGCCGCCACTGTTGCCATAGTCATAATTGCTTCAATCAAAATCGCTCCGCCCCTGGTCGAACAAGAAACTTCAAAAACGCTGATTCAGATTGCCAACGAGAGCGGCTACCGCGACCTGCCGATATTCGGATTACAGCGCGATGATCGCACGCCTGAGTTCTATGGCGCAGGCCGCGTCGTTTACGGCGAAGATCACGAACCAGTGATGTATGACGGCATCGGGCAAGTCGTCTACGAAAGTCACGCCCGCGGAACCATGTTGTTTCTGGTCCCGCTCGCGGACGTCGATCTACTGCTGCAGGATGAGTCGGTGCGCGCGCAGCGTTTGGCGGACAACGGGCGGATTGCCATCGTAGTCGTCACACCGTTATGAGTCTTAGTGTAGGTTCTTGGAGAAAAAATCGATCACCGGGCGGTCGTAACCTTCGCCTTGTTCGCCCGTAGCCGACGGCAACGTGAATCCGGTGAGAGGTAAATTGAGTTTGGCTTCGACGCTTGCCGGATTTTGAAAGCAATGTTGAATTGTCGCCGTCGAATTGCGCAAGTATCCGTCATCAGTTCCCGCCAGTAGCAACACTCGCTCAGCTTTCGAATTCTTCGCCATGTCGCATACCGATGCATTCTTGTATTTGCCGAGGAAATAGACTCTGGTCGCAAATCGCCCGGTGTAAGACACCGCTTGGTTCGATATTCCAATGTGTCTGTCGATTGCCGCCGTCATCATTTCATCAGATGATTGCGGAACTGAATCCAGCACCAGAACCTTCAGTGACGGTTCTACATCAGACGCGCTCAGAGCGGCAAAGGCTCCAAGTTCGACGCCGTAAATCCCGAACGTGTCAGCAGTGAGTTTGCTTTGATTCGAACCTTTTAAGCCGCGCAAAAAGTCGATGGCCGAAAGTGCGTCCTCGCCTTCTTTCATACCGAATGTGGAAGTTGATACCGGCGGATTCAGGCCATGACCACGAAGATCGGGCCACAGGATCGTAAAGCCGGCCGTCTCGTTCAATTTGATTCCGAGATTGAAAAGCCACGACCGGTCGCTGCCATAACGATGCAAAAAGATTACCGCCGGCGCGCCTTCAGTGCCTCGCAGCAGCCAACCACGCGCGGGCGTGCCGTCGCGATTGCGCCAGTTTTCATCAGTTACTTTTAGTGCAGAGCCGCTGATTTGCGAAAACGATTGCGGAGTTACGAGGTAAGCATTGCGCGGAGGATGAGTGATGCCACGGACAATTGATGCCAACGCGATTACCGATGCGAGCACAAGCACCAGCACAATTGGCAAAAATGATTTGAATAGCTTTTTACCGAATCGACGTCGGGGCATCGGTGTAACTTTTTGACGGCGTCGCTAACGATCTTTAAGAAACGCCATTCCCTAGTTCGCATCCTTTCTCAACGCTTCGTAGTCCTGCGGGGTGTTGATGTTCTCAAAAAAGCGCTCCGCTTCCGGTAAATCTCTGAGATCCGAGAAGGGAACCCAGCGCGTTTTGACGGATTGTAACAGAGCGACGGGCTTTCGCTCGCCAGAATTGATCAGTTCCGTTGCGTGCTTGCGACAGCAGTCCACTCTGTAGAGCGTGCATAGTGGTTGCGGAATTCCATCCGGTTGTACCGGAGCCACAGCATCGTAATCTTCCCGCAATTCGATCAGACGCTCGAACAAGCCCGTGGTAACGCACGGCAGATCGCACGCGACCACGAGGCACCATTCCAAATCGCAGGCCGACAGCGCCGCGTGAACACCTCCGAGGGCACCCCATTTTGGATAAACATCGGCAACCTGCGGCAGCGCCTCCGCCGACGTCAAATTGCGTCCGACGAGCGTAATTCCACGCGTCACGGGCGCCAGTTGTCGCGCAATTCGGTCCACAAACGATTCGTCGCCCAACGTCAATTGCGATTTATCCCGTCCCATGCGCCTCGATGCGCCACCGGCAAGAATAAATCCTGCAATATCAGTATTCATTTATTAACGCCCTCGCCAGAACTTGCATCCAACCTCGGCCGCAACTTAGCACGCGGTATTGCGACCGACAAGGAACGATTTATTCAAGTCGCGCGTCTAAGTCGCAGAGTTTCTAAGAGTTCCTTGACCGTCTTTACAACGAAAGTTATAGTCGCTGGGGGCTCACCCCAGGGCCACGTCGCGTTAAGCAAAAAGAGGTTTTGAATGAAGACTTTTCCACGCGTTCTCCTCGCCGGATTGTTTCTATCATTAGCAAGTGTTCTTGTATCGGCACAGCGGTCCGCGCCGGTAACGCCTGCCGATGCCCGCCTGTTTCCGCTTGAAGAACTGCGGCCGGGAATGAAGGGCGTAGCGCGAACGGTATTTTCCGGTACTGAGCCTCAAGAGTTTGGCGTCGAAATTTTGGGGATTTTGCCGGGTTTTCCCGGCCCGCGACAATCAGGAATTATCGCGCGTCTGACTGGCCCCAACGTCGAGAAAACCGGAGTTTTCGCCGGCATGTCCGGCTCGCCGGTTTACATCGACAATCGCCTGGTGGGGGCGATTGCTTACAGCTTCCCGTTCTCCAAGGAGCCCATCGCCGG
>DATENN010000414.1:0-24288 GCA_035275045.1 Pyrinomonadaceae bacterium | reverse complement strand
ATGAACCAAATAATCGCGCCAACCAAAAGAACAATTCCCCACCGTACAACTCGGCCAGTTGAGGGCGACTCAAAATGGGTATCGACGGTGGCGTTGTCAGCAGGAAATTCTGGCGGATTATCCAAATTGATTGTTCGGATTAGTGGTCAGATTGCTGGAAGGTGGATACTAGTACCGCTAAATGATTTACTCAAGGTTTTCCGGCTGAGGCATGCAGCCGTTTTGAATATGGTCATCAAAAAGGCAGACGAAATTAGATCCAGCGAGATTACGCCGCATTCCCTCTATCTAAACCGGCGTACGTTTATGCGAGGCGCGGTCCTTGTCGGCACAACGGCCGCCACCGCTCTTCTTTATCGCAAATTAAATCCGGCACCGACGGAAAAACCCGCCGGCGAGAAATTGTTAACCGCAGCTCAAGCCAGCGATGCTCAGTCCGGCTTTAGAACTACGGAAAAACTTACAGCGATTGAAGACATCACGAACTACAACAACTTTTACGAGTTTTCGACCGACAAATCCGGTGTCGCCAGTGAAGCTAAAGGGTTTGTTACGCGACCGTGGACCGTCGTCGTCGATGGGCTGGTAAATAAACCTCAAACATTTGATCTCGAGACGCTCTTGAAGTTTCCGCTCGAGGAACGCATTTACCGATTGCGTTGCGTCGAAGGCTGGTCGATGGTGATCCCGTGGATAGGCTTTCCGCTATCGTTGCTGCTAAACAAAGTTGAGCCGAATTCAAACGCAAAATACGTTGCCTTTCAAACACTATTGGATCCCAAACGCATGCCCAATCAATCGACGGGCGTGCTGAGCTGGCCTTACGTGGAAGGTTTGCGATTGGACGAGGCAATGCATCCCCTGACCATTCTCGCTACCGGGCTTTACGGCCAAACTCTGCCGCCGCAAGACGGTGCTCCGATCAGATTAGTCGTGCCTTGGAAATATGGTTTTAAGAGCATCAAGTCGATAGTGAAAATCAGCCTGGTTGCAGACGAACCGCCCACCACTTGGAACAACCAGGCGCCGGACGAATACGGTTTCTACTCAACTGTTAATCCCAACGTGCCGCATCCGCGTTGGAGTCAGGCAACCGAGCACCGCATCGGTGAATTTAGCTCGCGGCAAACGTTGCTGTTCAACGGCTATGCTGATCAGGTCGCGAGCCTCTATACGGGAATGGATTTGCGTCGCTACTTTTGATTGCCCAGCAATAACGCAGCCTAATGAAAGACACGCGCTTCACAAAAGTCGTTATATTTATCAACGCGTTAGTACCTTTGGTCCTGATGTTGACCGATGTTTATCGAAAGCGCGCTGGGGCAAATCCCTTAGAGTTCGCAACGCGGACGACGGGTATGCTGACGCTGGTTTTTTTGTTGCTCACCCTTGCCGTAACACCATTTCGCAAAATCACTGGTGTCAACTGGCTCATAAAATTCCGCCGCATGCTGGGCTTGTTCGCCTTTTTCTATGGGTTTCTACATCTGATGACGTACATCTGGTTCGATCGCTTCTTCAATTTGCTGAGCGTGCCCGCGGATGTAGCCGGCAGGCCATTCATCGCCGTCGGGATGTTAGCGTTCTTCTTAATGTTGCCTTTGGCAATTACTTCGACGAACCAAATGATTAAGCGGCTGGGCGGGAAGCGCTGGAACACCTTGCACAAACTCGTTTATTTTGCGGCCGTTGCCGGCGCCGTTCATTTTTGGCTGTTGGTGAAGTCGGACACGCGTTTACCGCTGACGTTCGGATTCCTGGTGTTGCTTTTGCTGGCTCATCGAGTTTTCGTCAAACTGAATCCTCCCAACAATGCTGACAGCACCTCGCTACTACCCAGCAAATAGGCCATCTGTTAGGCTACCCTCAAAGGCATCACGTCGATGAATTCAGTTAGCCGTTTTTCCAGTCGAGTCGATAACTATGCGAAGTATCGACCCAGCTATCCCCCCGAGATTTTGACTCCCTTGCGCGCGAACTGCGGTTTGACGACCGAGTCAATAATTGCGGACGTTGGGTCGGGTACAGGCTTACTGTCTGAAGTGTTTTTGAGGAATGGCAATCCGGTGTTCGGTATTGAGCCTAACAAATCGATGCGCTTGCGGGCGGAACTCGCATTTGAAATGGAAACGCGTTTTGAGAGCGTCGATGGAACTGCCGAGAGGACAACACTGCGGAGTGCTTCGGTTGACTTCGTGGTTGCAGGCCAGGCGTTTCATTGGTTTGATCGGAACGGAGCGCGCGCCGAATTTGCGCGAATACTTAAGCCAGGTGGATGGGTTGTGCTCGTCTGGAATTCGAGAAGAGTGGATTCAACACCGTTCCTCCGCGCGTACGAAAAACTTTTGCTTCATTACAGTAAGGATTATGCAGAAGTTCGGCACCAAAATGTCGAACCGGACCTGGAGCGCTTTTTCTCGCCGGGCACGATGCAGACTGCGAACTTTTATAATGTGCAGCGATTTGATTACGAGGGATTGAAGGGCAGGCTTTGTTCATCGTCGTACTCGCCGGATGTGCCGAGCCCGGTTTTCGCGCCGATGATCGATGAGCTAAAGCAAATCTTCGCTGCGCATAACAAAGCTGGCTTGGTCGACTTCGAATACGACACGAAAATGTTTTACGGACGTTTATAGCCGGTAAGAATTATGGGTTTAGCGAACACAGGGACAAATTATGCCGGCTTTCTCGACCTCACGCTGCAGAAGGCGCGATATTCGCTGCGACGCAGGTTCTCCCATTTAAACGAAGAGCAAATCCTAAAACATTACATCGATCAGTTCGTTCCTCAGGACAGCTCGCGCACAATTGTCGACATCGGCGCGGGTAATGGTGTGCGCTGGTCCAACAGCTACGCGCTCGTGCTGGAAGGCTGGAAAGCACTCGGAATCGAAGCTGATCCTGGAAAATACGAATTACTTTCGCATGTTTATGAGGCGTTCCCGAATGCCCGCGCCTGTCGCCGGCGAGTGCAACCTCAACACATCAACGAGTTACTGGCAGCATTTGGTATCGAAAGAGATTTCAGCGTCCTTTGTCTCGACGTTGATGGCAATGACTATTGGATTCTGAACGCAATTTTGTCGCAGTACCGGCCTCGACTGATCGTCACGGAAATTAATGAAAAGATCCCGCCGCCCATTCGCTTCGTCGTGAAGTACGACGAAAACTTTCGTCTACGGCATCATTTTTACGGCTATTCAATCTCGGCGTTAGAAGATTTGTGCCGGCGGCACAGCTACGGCATTCTGCGGCTGGAATACAACAATGCTTTTATTGCGCCGCTGGAATTGGGTGGTGAATTCATCAACGCAGAGAGCGCCTACGACAACGGCTACAGAAACCGGACTGATCGGCGTAAGCGGTTCGCCTTAAATTTTGATGTGGACGCCGTTTTGTCGATGCCACCAGAGCGGGCAATCGAATTCATGCGCCAGTTCTACAAGAAAGATGAAGGGAACTATTATCTCGGTTTAAGTCCCGATATCGTTCCCCGTTCGCTTGAACAAGAAGAACCAGAAATGGCGCAAGGCCAACCGGTTCAGAAACCCTGTATTTGCCCAATCTGTAGAACGGACGTTCAACCCGAGAAGCTGGCGGAAGCGACCCTCGGCGATGCCGACGTGTTCGATCTGGTCGAATGCGTCCGCTGCAAAACCAGATATATGTCGCCCTTGCCTTCGGTTGATCAACTCAAAAGGTTTTACCAGCCGCAGTATTACGGCGCGGATTGGTTTAAGCAGCGCGGATTGGGGCGTGCGCTGGCACAACTTGAACTGAACCGCCTGCCGCCCGGTAATTTTCTGGACATTGGCTGCGGACTCGGCTTCTTTATCGATGGCATTCGCAGCAACAGCAATTGGCGCGTTTACGGCGTGGAGCTGACGGCGCCGGCGGTGGAATTTGCCACGCGCGAGCTCAAGCTCGACGTAAGCACAGGCGAAATGTCGAAATTGGAGTATCCCGATCAATTTTTCGATTACATTCAAATGCATAACGTGCTGGAACACGTAAGAGATCCGATGGGCTTGTTGCGCGAATGCCGCCGAATTCTCAAACCGTCGGGCAAGCTATACCTGCGGGTGCCCAATGGCACGATCGACAGCCGCAACTTATTGAAATTTTTTGGGGATCGGAACGAAGCGCCATTCAGCAAGTCGGGACATCTCTATTTCTTTCCCAAGTCAGCGCTGGTCTGGATGTTTGATCAGGTTGGTCTCGAAATTCAGGACGCGAGTACCTATGGAATCCGACGCGGTTTAGCGGCGCTCGGGCTTTGGCCGCAATTCAGGGATTGGAAACGTCATTACGTTGCCAAACCGTTCAGTTCAAATGGAGGCAAGCCTCGCATTGAATTGCCTCCAGAGAAGCCGCGCCCAAATCTTTATTATCGCTATCGCATGGTTCGAATGAATTCGCGAATGCTATCCGGCATGCGCGATTTCGGACTCGATTACCAATTCGTGCTGACTGCAAAGTGACCCCACGCGAAAAAAGCTTGCGCGCTCAAACCTGCCGCCGATACAGTAATTCGCGATGAGTTTTCTTCGCTTACGACTGTCTGACCGGATAATGCTATGAAGAATCGTCGTGCTGATGAACGCGTTCCCATCAACTTGCCGGCCCGCTGGGATGGCTTGTCAGGAAGAAACGAGGCGCGCATTGAAGATCTAAGCGCCAGCGGTTGTTTCGTAAACACGCAAGGCCGCGTCGATGTTGGCGAGATAGTTGGTGTTGAGATTAAGTTGCCGACGGGCGAATGGCTGACGTTGCGAGGAGAGGTAGCGTCCTACCTGGCCGGAACTGGTTTTGGCGTCTTGTTCTCGTTCCTCACCGATGATGAAGAACAAGCGATTCGCGAATTAATCAGTTGAATTATTGAACGGCGCGCGTTTCGATGACCGTAATGGCGTGCGCCAAATCGGCTCGACTAATCGCAGCTTGCGGTGAGAAATTTGTTCCTGCCTGAAGTAACCCCGTTGAGACTGCAACTGAAACGTAACCTCTGAGATTGGACGGAACTGTCGTCGCATCGAGATAGGGAAGCGGCGTTCCCGCCTTTGCCTCAGCTTCCGAACGCAAACCAGCCGCCCGAACCAGCGCTACGGCCGCAGCCAACCTGCTTACATTGTCATTCGGCCGAAACTGCCCGCCCTTTGTTACGTCGATAAAGAGAGCGCCGGTCGGGGATGCCTGAGCACTTTCAACAAAGAGTCGAGTGCTCTTGTCTTTAACATCTGCATAGCTGGCCGCACCTGGTTCGTACTGCGGGACGCGCGCTGTCATGACCATTGCGGTTGCGAGATCTGCCCGCGAAACACCGAACTCGGCGCGGAATCGGGAACCGATCGGCCACATTGAGAACGTGCGTAAGCTTTGATACACGTCGCCGCGCAAACCCGGACTCAAAGTACCAACGTCATTGAGACGGGCGTATTGAGCACGACCCACCTCAAGCACACCGTAGAACTGTTGGGGCGATCCGAGCGCTCCCAGCGTATTGCGAACGCTAACTCGCCAGGTTCCGGGGAGCGGTGAATTGAATGTCAGCGTTTCGTGTTTTCCATTCAAACCGGTGAGATTAATTGCATTGGCTTGTTTCACAGCGCCGCTGGGATCAGTAACCGACATCGCCAAATCGTTCGTGCTCCACATTGGTCCCCATGAGATTTGAATGGAGGCCGTAATCGATCCGTCCGGGATTGTCACGTTGATGTCCGTTGCGGTACCGGGCAGGGAAGTTCCCGAAAATTGGACTGGAGCATCGCTTAGGAATTCGACTTGATGTTGATCCATGGTTCCACGCCATGCACCAATCAGCCGCGACGGGAATGCCGCTTCCAAAACCGCGGCGTGAACATTCAGCATGCCGGTGCCGCTTTCGTAGAGGTAATACGGCGGTAACGGCGTGGCGGTGCGCTGCAATATGTCTTTGACTTCGCTCGGCTTAAGGTTCGGATTCGCTTCCAACATCAACGCAATCGCACCGGCTACCTGCGGAGCAGAAAAACTGGTGCCATTCGCGGTTGTGTAGTATGGCAATTCCGCTGCGCTCAAACGTTTCGAATCAGCACCGGCGAGACCAGTCGCGCCCGTTACGTTGGCTATGCCGGATCCGCGCAAGCTGACGACGTCGACGCCGGGTGCGACCAGCGTGGGATGAAACATTGAATTCGCGAAATCGCCGCGCGATGAAAAGCTTGCTAAGCGGCCTTTTGTGTCGGTTGCGCCCACGCTTATGACCCAGGGAGCCACAGCATATGGATTCAGCGTGTGCGCGCCCGGGCCGGTGTTGCCGGCGGAGAACACCACGTTGACGCCATTGTCGGTCAGCATCTTCGTAGCAATGTTCACCGGATCGTTAACGTCGAAAACTGTGTTTGATGAGAAGCTGCAATTGACTACCTTGACGCCGAGACCAGCACCTTCAGCCAGTAAATAATCCAAGCCTTCGAGCACGTAAAGCAGCGTTACGTCGCCTGCGCTCAGTCCCACCACACGCGCACCGGGTGCAACGCCGGCGTACTTCCCACCGGAAAGGCTGCCGTTGCCTGCAATAACGCCGGCGACGAAGGTGCCATGTCCGTAGGCCTGATCCGTATTGCTAAGCATTTCGGAGTTGATCGGATAGTTGAAGCCGACGCTGGCGCTTTGCGTGCCGGCAAGTTTGATATTTTTCGCAACTCGACCCGCCAAATCTGCATGAGTGCCATCGACGCCTGTGTCCAGAACGGCGACAGTCACATTCTTTCCAGTAACAGGTAGGTTGCCGTTGGTCGCGGTAATCTCAGCATCGCGCCAGGCACGTTCCACTCCCGTCACCGCTCGGACTTCCGGTTCGCTATTTAAATTCAGCGTGCGGTTGCCGTAAATGGAGCGGACGGTGGCAAATTTAGAAATAGCGGCAATCTGATCGCGTGTTCCGGTCAGCGTAATCATCGGCAACGCTCGAAAACGCGTACCGCCAACGATGCCAACTCGCTGCAGGTCAGCGAGATCAGAATCGGTTGGCATCTGGTGATAGATAACAACGCAATTTACAGTGCTGTCGTCCGCTAGTTGCGTCAGTTCCAATGCCAGCGCCGGATCGATACTTTGCAAACCGACGGCAACGGGCGATATGGCGTTTGGCATCAGCGCGTCTGCGCCAGTCATCACGATTCCATCAGCACCAGTCATGACGATTCCGTCCGCGCCCGTCATTACGATTCCGGTTACTCCGGTAAAGCGTAAGCCGTTTGGTGCTACGGAAAACACTACGCCATCGGCGCCGGTTGCTCGAACCGAATCAGCCCCGGTCATCACGATGCCATCGGCGCCCGTCATGACGATGCCGTCCGCCCCGGTCATCACAATACCGTTGGCTGCCTGCCGCTCAACGCCGTCGGCGCCGGTCATGACGATGCCATCGGCGCCGGTCATGACGATTCCGTTTGCGAGAGTGATGGTTACTGAGTCGGCCCGGTAGGTAGCACCGTCCGCGCCGGTCATGACGATTCCGTCCGCGCCGGTCATCACGATACCGTCTGCGCCAGTCATGACGATTCCGTCCGCACTTGTGGCTCTGACGCTGTTGGGATACGCAACGCCGTCTGCGCCGGTCATGACGATGCCATCTGCGCCGGTCATGACGATGCCATTCGCACCGGCATTGAGAATGCCGTCCGCACCCGTCATGACAATGCCGTCCGCGCCGGTCATAACGATGCCGTCGGCGCCAGTCATAACGATGCCGTTGGTCGAACTAATGTTCAGACCAGCCATGGTGGGCGATACAAACACAAGTATCACCAGCGCCAGGGCTATCGACTGCTTTGCGAAGGAAATTAAATGGGCGAAGCCAAACTTCATGCCTAGCAAACTCACCTCAGTCGGGTATATCGGCGAAGTCCTGCTAACTTCTTGGCGAGGTGCCTCTGGAAACGAATGCTGCGCCAAAGGCCTTACTATCGCGGCTCGTAATTCTGAGCACCGCCTGCCTGAAGACCCTTCGCGTCAATATTCTTTTCATTTGAAGCGCCGCTATTCTAAAGGTAGCAATACAGGTAATTTGTTGCGTAAACCTTGCGTTTTACGAATGAATGACCCGATTTCATCAACTACCAACGATTTGTTGGTAAAGCTTGCGAGTCTCAGCGCTGGGTTCGACGCCTAACTCGTTGTCCAGCATCCGTTTGAGTCCTTCAAAGTGCTCTTTCACTGCGCCGCGGTTACCCATGGCGGCCAACCCCCGAAGAATCAGGCAATGGATGTCTTCGCGGAATTGATCTTCGTGAACAATTAATTGGGCCAATTGCAGGGCCTTCTGCCAGTCGGCAGCTCCCTCTGCGACCGCAGCCAGCGACTCCAGCAGCCGCAAATACTGCTCGCGGTAATAACTCCGCTGATCCTCAACCCACGGCTCATAACTGCCTTGCATGAATTCGCCACGATAAAGCGCCAGAGCCTGCTCATAGGCGCTAACACTTTCCGGAACTTTGCGCGCGCGCCGCGCCGCGTCGCCCTCGGCCAGCAGGCGATCAAACTCTTCAATGTCGATCAGGTACGAGAATTCAGGATTAAGTTGATAGTCACCGTCGCGGTACAGCAAAAAGTTTTGCTTCAGCGGCTGATTACTATTCAAAGCCTTGCGAATGTGCGACACGGTCGGATGAAAGTTCTTCTCCACCGCGCTGAAATCCGTCTCGCCCCAGAAGGTGTCTATGATGGTGTCCTTGGAGGCTCTGTGATGTCGCCGCGAAACGATGAAGCACAAGATGTCGCGCGCTCGGCGGGTGGTCCAGGCATCGCCTGCGAGCGGCCGCGAAGGATCGCGAGTGATCGTGACCGGCCCTAACATGTTGATTGCCAGATCCGTTACGGGTTTCGTAGTTAATGCAATCTCACTGACTTGAGCAGGTGCGACGGCCGGCGCCTGCGCCGCTGCCTCGCGCAGATCGAAAGGCAATAATTCGAGCACATCCTCGTTCGCGAAAATCTCCGGATATTTTTGTATCTTGCCTTTTAGCCAGTACTCGTAATCGTAGCGGGCAGTAAGATCGATTACGCGGCGCACGCGTTCAACCATTTCGCGCTCATGGCCGAGCTGTGACTCGCAGTGAGCAATCGCCATGCTGGCTTGAGCTTCGTAGTAGTACAGACCGTGCTGATGAAAATAATCGAGTGCACTCGTTAGATCGTGGCGCGCCTGTTCATAATTTCCACGCGCCTCCATGATGCGGCCGCGGGTCAGCGATGCCGTAAAGTAACCGAGCTCGCCTTTTTCCTGAGGACGCGCGCTAAGCAGATGATCTATTTGCGCCTGCGCCGCCGCGAGATCGCCAATCCGCAAAGCTAACAGCGCGCGCTCTTCTAAAAGTTCAGTACGCGTTAGGCCGATGCCTGCTTCGTCGTAAGCCCGCGCCGCACGCTCATAAAACTCGATGGCGCGTTCGATTTCGCCCCGTTCTCGATACAAATTTCCATAGGTTTCAAAAGTTTCCGCGCGGGTGGCACCAAGGTTGAACAATTGACAAGCCTCGAGCGCGCTATCGAGATGCGTTTCGGAAGAGGAAAAGTCTCCACGAAATAGGTAACAACGCGCCATGTTCAGGTGCGCCACCGCTTCCTGCGGCATCGGCGTGCCCGGCCGTTCGGAACGAAGCATGCGGCCCAACCAACGCAAAGCTTCCCCAAAATCGCCGCGCATACCGGCCGGCGTGCCGAGGTTGTGCGCAATCAATCGCACGTAATATTCATCATTGCGTTCCTCGGCCGATTGCAGCGCCGCGCGGAATTCACGCTCAGCCGCAGTCCATTCGCCCATGGCGACATAACAGAGTCCGCGGGTATTGCCGCATTTCATCCGTACCTTGGAACCGGTTTCGCTCAACACAATTGCCTGGTCCAGGTACTCAAACGCCAAAGAATAATTGCCATCGCGGCGCGCGAGCGTTGCGAGCGAATGCAACGCGTCGGCTTCGCCCTCCGAATCACCCTGTTTGTGAAGCAACGGCACCACGCGCCGCAGTAGCGAATGCGCAAACTCGTGCTCGCCCTGCAATCTGGCGACTTCCGCGCGATGCGCCAACACGCGCGGATGACTTTCAAGTACGGTGGGCGGGACCGAATCCGCCAGCGAAGACAACGAACCCAGCGCGCCGGTCGAGATCCATTCGACGCCGTGCTCGGCTATCAATTTCGCAGCGCCCGAGAAATCCTCTGCTGACAACAAATGTCTTACTGCTTGTTCCCACGCGTTATGCTCGAGGAAATAAGCGGCACACCGTTGATGTTCAGCGGCGACTCCTGCCCGGCCGATCTCGCTGCGCAACCGGCGGCGTAAAAAATTCTGGAAGAGGGGATGCAGGCGATATTCTTCGCCTCGCCGATCGCTGGCGACGGTGATGAAGACGTTGCGGCGCACCAGATTCGGCAACAGACGCGAACAATTAAGACCGGTATAAAGAGCGCCACAGATGTCCAGCTCAATTCGATCAAGCAGCGACACCTTCAATAGTAAAGACTGGACGTCGGTCGGCTCATCCGTGAACACTTCTTCCGCGAAATAGTCGAAAATATCGCGTTCCGATTGGCGCAGCACGTCAACCAGGTTGGGCACGTCCCCATGTCCTTCGCGACTGCTTATCACGGTGCGTTGCGCCATTTGCCGGACCAGTTGCAGCGCCGTGATCCAACCATGCGTTCGTTCGCGATACTCCGAAAGCTGTTCGGGACTCAACTCCAGATCAAAAACCTGCCGGAACAGCTCACGCGTTTCTTCATCTGTGAACAGCAAATCGTCGCGATCGATAGTTGCCAGCGGCGAATGTGTTCGCAACCGGCCTAGTGCCAGCGGCGGTACTTCTCGCGAAACAATAATCACGTGAAGAACGTCGGGCAGATACGCGAGCAACCGATCCATAACGACGTGCACCGCGGTGTTAGCGCCGAGATGGTGATAATCGTCCAGCACCAGGATCAATTGTTGCTCGACATGCTCAAGCACTTCATTTAGAAAGACGTCGACCGCGCGTTCCGGATGCTGAGCAGATTCGCTCGTCGACTGTTGCAGGTAAGAAAACAGAGCAGTGCCGAACTGCGGGATCAATTTCTGAATGCCGAAACCCAAATATCCCAGGAACACAGCCGGATCAGCGTCGGTGTGGTCCAACTGATACCAGACGAACTGACGTTCGTGTTTCCGCAGAAAATCAGCGACCAGCGTGGTTTTACCGGAACCAGCATTCGCCGTTACCAACGTCAATGGGTAAGTGAGATTCGCCAGCAGCCGGTTGGTCAGGCGCGGCCTGGTAAGCAACTCCGGCGCGGGCCGCGGTGGCAACAGCTTTGTGCGCAGAAAAAAACTGGGACTCGCCCCATGCACGATGGTGGGATTGGCGAGCGCTCTTTGATCAGACGGACTTTCCGGGTGCTTCCTGGGCGGCATTAGCACTTGTCTCGGATAATTTGCAGGGTAGGTCCGCAGATTAGCATGACGAAATGCGATCAGGCCACCGTCAATAGCGGTGGCCAAAGCGCCGGGGTCGACTTTTTCGGGACTCATCTGGACGATGCAAAACGCGCAGCGCTAAACGAATTGCGGGCTTACCGTCGCGTTTATTGAATTTGATGTGCGTGCGTCGCGACTCAAAAATGCTGCTGACTCGTCAAGCGACGCCGCGCGACCGTGTGAATGATCCAGCGCGATCGCCGCTTGCTCGCTCGTCAGACCATAAGTTTCGAAAAGCGCGATTGCTTCGGGACGGGTAAATGCCAGCGCTTCTTCGGTGACTACAACCAACGATTGTTTGGAACGCAAGCGCCAGAGCGGGGCTGGCGGCATACTCCGGCTCGTAATCAGGACGTGGACATCAGACGGCAACAATGGCAACAGTCGCGTAAAGAATGGAACCAACCAGTCGGCGTCGCAAACGAGATGTAAATCCTCGATGGCAATCAGTAGTGGATCGTGCCTGCCGCTGTCGCCGAGCTCATAGATAAATGCTTCAGCGATCGCATCGATGGCATCAAAATCACCTACCTCTATCAAAGCCATCAACAGCTTGTTCCCAAAACCTCGGCGCTGCCGGCGCACGCTGCCAATCAAATAATCGAAGAAAATTCGCGGGTCGCTATCGGGGGCGTCCACTTTGTACCACGCGACCCGGCGCCCGGACCGTTCAGCGAAATCCAGCGCCAGGGCTGTTTTTCCAGTGCCCGCTCGACCGCTAATAACCGTCGATGTACCTGAGCGCAGGCTGCGCTCGAGTATGTCGAGCAACCGTAACCGGGAAATCCGTCCGCGCTGTTCCGGCATGGAAATTTTATCGGTAATTAGCTGTAGCTTGCCGTCTGACAAGTCCTGAGAGGAATCTATTAGGAACATGATCCGGAGGAAGTCCTTCCTTGATGCGAGTTTGACGAGCGACGGCGTCGATTCGTAAGAAAATCTGCCACGTGCTAGCCGTCTGAAGTTTTATTGCGATCCGGTTGAGAAATTCTTGAGGTTTTAAACACGGCTGCGCATTTTGGGAGGAAGCGGCTCGATGGGTCAGCCCCCGGGATCGGGCCAGTTATTGTAAAAACATTAGAAAATGCCCCGAATTTAGGCATGACAAGCTTTGATTAACTTTGTTATACTCCGACGGCGGACGCAGTTTCCCGCATTTTCGCTCAACCATCACACCGCTTTTGCTTTCCTTTCATGGCCTGCGCTTCGGTCATGCTCCTCAGCTAGTCACCGACGGGCCACCTCGCATGACAATGAAAACAGACATTTCAGCCAAAGGCCGCGTTCTGATCGCGGATGACGACGCCAGAGTGCGTTCGCTTCTCGGCGATCTGCTTGAGGCCGCAGGTTACGACGTTGTTTGCCTAAGCGACGGTAAGAGTGCGCACGACCGGCTCGAAAGTTTTCGCCCGGATGTAGTCGTCAGCGACGTCGTCATGCCGGGAATGACAGGTATCGAATTGTGTCGTGCAATCAAAGACAACGCGGCGACGTCCTCAATTCCAGTTCTGCTAATCAGCGGACTGCGGAACGCTCTTGACGACAATATTGAAGGGTTAACCGCGGGTGCTGACGATTATCTAAACGTGCCGTTCCGCAACGAAGAATTCGTGTTGAAAGTTGCGATGCTCGCCGAGCGTTATCGTACGCACCAAGCCCTGCGCGAAAGCGAGGAGCGTTATCGGCGGCTGGTTGAGCTGTCGCCGGAAGCCATCGTGGTTCACAGCGATGGCAAAATTCTTTATGTGAATCCAGCCGCGCAAAAATTATGGGGCGCTGAACGGGCCGATGAACTCATCGGCCAACCAGTGCTGAGTCGAGTCCATCCGGATTTTCAACACATCGTACAGCAGCGCATTCGCCAGGTGTCCGAACATGGTTCGGCTACAAACCTGAACGAGCAGAAGCACATAAGACTTAATGGCGAAGTAATCGACGTAGAGGTTGCCGGCATGCCGTTCGTCGTTGACGGCAAACCGGCAATTCAGGCAGTGCTTCGCGATATCACCGATCGCAATCGCGGGCGAGAAGCGCTCAAGAAAACTGAAACGCAATTGCGCACTGTGATTAGCGGCGCCGCACTCATTTTGTTTGCGACCGATCGTGACGGAGTGTTTACGGTGTCAGAAGGCGAGGGCCTGAAAAAGTTGCAGCTGCGGCCGGGGCAGATCGTTGGGCAATCGATCTATGAATTGTACCGCGACCAACCGCACATCCTGCGCAACATCCACCGGGCGCTGGAAGGTCAAAGCTTTTCAGATACCGTAGCGCTCGGAAATCTGTTTTTCGAAACTCGGTATTCGCCATTAACGAATGACGCGGGCGAGGTGACTGGCGTAATCGGCGTGGCCACCGATGTAACTGAAAATCGGCAGGCGCAAAAAGCATTACAGGAAAACGAACAGCTCTATCGCGAATTGTTTGAAAACGCGAACGACATAATCTACACCCATGATTTGTTGGGAAACTTTACTTCGCTAAATCGCAGCGGTGAAAAAATCACCGGCTACGGGCGCGAGGAGGCGATGCGCATGAATGTCGCCGACGTCATCGCGCCCGAATATCTCGGCCTTGCGAAACAGATGATTGGGCACAAGACCGATAGTCACGGCTCGACTGTGTACGAACTCGAAATCATCACCAAAGACGGGCGACGCGTGCGACTCGAGGTAAGTAGCCGGCTGATCTATCGCGATGGCGTAGCCGTTGGCGTGCAGGGAATCGGCCGTGATCTGACAGAACGTAAACGCTCGGAAGAGGTGCTGGCGCAGCAGTCTCAAAAAGAAGCAATGACGCACCGCATTTCGCAGGCGATTCGTTGTTCGCTGGACAGCTCGGAGATATTCCACGCCGCTGTCCATGAGCTGGGTTTATATCTGAAAGCGGATCGCTGTTCGCTGTTCATCAAAGATGACAATAGTCGTCTGGTAAGAAACGTTGCCGAATATCACGCGGAAGGAGTTGCCCCTGCGGTTTCTGATTTTGACCTGGACGACGTCAGAATTCTGAACGAATCGTTAAGCGAAAACGGCGTCCTTTGTTTCGCGGATGTCGCTAACGATCCTGCGATCGCCGGTCTCTACAAACGCCTTCTTTCGCACGCGAACGTCCGATCGATCATGTATGTGGCGATTCGTGTTGGCGACGAAGTGACCGCTGCCTTTGCGGTTTCTACTACGCGAGAGATCCGGCATTGGAGCTCGCCTGACATCGCACTTGCAAAAGCGGTCGCCGATCAAACCGGCATTGCAATTCGCCAGGCCGAGCTTTATCAGAAGGCTGAAGCCACCTCGAGCCGTGAAGCTCTGATTAACCGTATAACAATGACGATTCGGGCTTCGCTAAGTCTTCCCGAAGTTTTGACTACCGCGACGCGCGAATTGGGAATTGCACTGGGTACGTCGCGCGTGCACATGCGTTTGTACGACCCAGCAAATCCGATTGCGCCGGGAAAATATGAATATGTAGCGTCACATTCAACGAACATCGGGGACCTTCAGGTTAGTTACGAAGATGCTATCGGACGGCACTTGTTGAAGCTGTCGCGGCCACTCGTTATTAACGACGCGCAAAATTATCAGGACGGATCCGAAGCTTTCAGCGAATCTGTGCGACAAAATGCATTGCATGCGGGCATTCGATCGCAAATCGATTATCCGTTGATTGTTAAAGGCCGTTTTCGTGGCGTCCTGTGCATTCATCAAACGGATCGATTGCGCGCCTGGACGGAAGATGAGTTGTCGTTAGTGCAAGCCGTAGCAGAGCGACTCGTGATTGGTATCGCGCAGGCCGAGCTGTTTGAGATGGTGGCTAAAGCGAAATCCGAATGGGAGACGACATTCGATTCAATGTCCGACGGCATTTTTATTTTCGATCCTTCCGGACACTTGAAACGAGTAAACCGAGCAGGGGCCGCTATGGAAGATTCCGATCCGCGGGGCTTACTGGGCCGGCAATGTTGCGACATTCTGCGCACATCGTCGGACAATCAGGTCTGCGTCGTCGAAAAGGCAATCGAAGAAGGCCGCAGCCTGGTAATAGAGGTCGTGCCGGACCGGCTGAACCGCCCGATACTTGTTTCTATTGAACCAGTCCTCGATCAAACCGGCGCCGTTACTGCTGCGGTTTGCACGGCGCGTGACTTATCCGAGTTGCGCAAGGTGGAAGCGGTCGCGCGTGAACACCAGTCATTGCTGACGAATATTCTCGAGAGCGCGCGCGAATCAATCTACGCAGTCGATGTCGACGGTTGCTTCAAGTGGTGCAACAGCGCAACGTTATCGGGACTTGGTTATAGCCGGGAAGACTTCATCGGCAAGCCGTTTCTCGAAATGGTTTACGAAGGAGATCGTGAAATCGCCCGTGACAAACTTGAAATCGCGCTGAATGGGCAGTCGCAGACATACGAGATGCGGTATTTCTCGGCTGATGGCCGGCTGCGTTACGCGCGAGTCGACAACTCGCCGCTCGTCGTCGATGGTAAGACTACAGGCGTTCTTGGAATCGCTCGAGATATCACCGAACAAAAGGAAGAACGTGAGCGGGCGGCGCGTGCAGACAAACTCCGAGCGTTGGGCCAGCTCGCATCGGGCGTTGCGCACGACTTTAATAATTCGTTGGCGGCGATCCTGGGCCGTGCGCAATTGCTGCGGCGTCAAATTCAAGATGAGGCGCTGGTCCGCAACCTCGAAATTATTCAGACCGCTGCTGAAGATGCGGCGGCGACGGTACGCCGTATTCAAACCTTCGCGCGTAAGTCTCAGGTGAAGGAATTTGAAAGACTTGACGTGTCTAGTCTGTTAAACGACGCAATTGAAATCACGCGGACGCGATGGCAAAACGAAGCGCGGGTGCGCGGTTTGGATTATGAAGTCACGCTGGATGCGAAATGCGCCCACTACACTTATGGCAGTGCTTCAGAATTACGAGAAGTGTTCGTGAATCTTATTGTGAATGCAGTGGACGCAATGCCGACGGGCGGAACACTTCAAATCAGTTGTATTGCCGACAAGAGCCGTTTGCGGTTGCAGTTCGCGGACAATGGTTCAGGCATGCAGGACGATGTGCGGCAGAAAATCTTCGATCCGTTCTTTACTACCAAAGGCGCGCACGGCACAGGTTTGGGTCTGTCAGTGAGCTACAGCATCATCGAACGTCACGAGGGATCGATTAGTGTTGCTTCAAGTCCGGGACACGGCACGGTGTTTACGATCGAACTGCCGGCCGTGGAGATCGTCGACGAGACCGCAAAGACGGCCGCTGCGCCATTTGAAGTGCCTAAACTTTCGATTCTTGTAATCGATGACGAGCCCTCCGTTCGCGAAACACTTGGAGAGATGCTCGAGATCATGGGCCATCGCGTGGTACTTGCCGACAGTGGACAAAATGCTTTGCAAGTCTTGGGCGCCAACGACTGCGAGCTGGTCTTCACAGATTTAGCAATGCCGGAAATGGATGGTTGGGAAACCAGTCGCGAGATTCGCAAACGTTGGCCACAAATGAACGTGGTGCTGGTGACCGGCTACGGCAGCGGGACCGTGCCGCCGGCTGGGGAAGACAATCTAGTGAACGGAATTATTGGAAAGCCTTTCGACTTTTCGCAGATCAATCAAACGATAACCAGCATCGTAGCCAGCCAGCAAGCACTCTGAAAAAATTATCGCAAGCGAAACCGCCCGACAGTCTCCTCTCCGATACTGCCGAAATACAACGCACCGTTGTGCTCAACAACATTCGCGATTTCGGCGTAGCAATCAGCTGCGGGATTCTGCAAGTTATCTATAACCTTGCCGGCGTCATCCAAACCGAGCACGAAGCTGTAGCGCTTCGGAGCGGGTTGAACGAAAGCAGGCAGGCGATAGATGACTTTTCGAAGGAACGGGTAAGGTAGGACCGCGTCGAGCGTCCGGTCTCGGGGGGCGACAAGCGCCAGCCAGAATTTGTCTTTACCGTTACCTGATATTCCATCAGGGAACCCGGGAAGATTGTCGATAAATATCTCGCTCTGTCCGTGCTTTGGTCCGTTCAGCCAGTAACGATGAACGCGATACGATGCCGTTTCGACGACGAGAAGAAAAGACTGATCCGGACTGACCGCGACTCCATTAGCAAAGCACAAGTCTTTCATCAAGGTCCGCGTAGTTCTCGTCTTCGGGTCATAAACAAGCAAGCGTCCGTTGCCCTGATGTTCAAGAATGTCAGATCGATAGTCTGTCAATGAAAATTTGCTGGACGCATCGGTAAAATAGATCAAGCCGTCAGCGCCGATATCGAGATCGTTTGTGCAACCGAGGCGAACGCCATCTGCTTGTTGAGTCAAAACTGTGACTGAACCCTCGCGCGACACCGACAGCAAACCCTCCCTGGCGTCGGCAACAATTAAGTTACCGTCGTGATCGAACGCCAACCCTAACGGACGGCCGTGCGTGCTTGAAAATTCGGTAGGCGTGCCGCGATCTTGCTGCAAACGTATGATTCGACCATCGTCGAGTCCCGCATAAATGCGGTCTTCGTTATCAACGGCCACATCTTCCGGCGCGAAGCCCGTCGCTGACGCGCCCGCGATTCGCAACGAAAGGCGTTCCGTCGTCGCCAGCCGCGTGTTCTGTTGATATTGTCCGGTCAATGATGGGGCCGCCGGGGGCGTCCAACTCACCGGCGAGATTGGCACAGGCCACGCCAGTAAATACACGATCCCAAGTACGAACAGGTCCACGAGAAAGAAAAGAAGCAGTTTGCTTTTTCTCATGAGATTTATGCGTGGCAGATCGCGGTGCGAAATTGTTTTCGCGTCCAGTTAGGTCAGGAGAATTTGCGGGCTTCGGACTGTATCGTTTAGCGTTCGCCGCGGGCTTGCTCGACAGCGCTTTGCAATGCGACCGTAAGCCTGCGACTGCCGGCTTGGTCCATTGGCTCAATCAATCGCAGTGCTTCATCCAAAATTCGACGTTGGTGTTGCGGCCAGTTTGCCACACCGGCGACGCTGCCAAACTTGCCATCATAAAGCGCCGCGCGAGGCGGCCGTACGCTTTCGATCAAGTCCTGATCGACTGCCAGCGTCATTGTGGGAATACCTGCCAGTTCGACGGCGCGTGCAATGATCGATACCGACTGGTGGCAGAGACGCGATGCGGGAATGAAAAGTGCAGCCTGCACTTCGTAGCGACCGATCCGTTCGAGCATTGTCGGTAACAACTCGTCCAACAGTCTGGCTGCATTTGGAATAAATCCGGCGAAACTCCAGAACACTGGATTCAGTTGCCCAATAATGCCATTGCTTTCGAATTCAAAGAGTCGTGCCAGCGGCAGCAGGCAATTGCTGTCCGCCAGCACCGCGCTCGGATCGTAACCGCGCGCCGCAAATCTTAAGTCTTCTGCCTCAATTTGTGCGGGAATCTCGCGAAAGGTGAAGTCACCCTCGTTCGCTTTTGTATCGAAAGCGTCGGTGCCGTCGATATACACTCCTGCAGAAGAAATCAAAGCGAGGTTCAACATTGGCAAGGCGCGTCGAGCGGGCGAAAACGGTGCGCGCTCATTTCTTACTAACGGATACGCGTCGCCGACGTCGCCATTGACCGCCGTCGTCTCACTCTTCCAGCGAGAGTATTTGTCTCTCCATTCATCAACCCGCTCGATAATTTCCACTGCAGAAGTTCCTTTCGAAAAGTCGTAACGACTCTCTAGTCCGTGATTGATGAAATGATCCACCTACGTCGCAGTCGTGGGACTGCTTTTCCCTAACATAAAAAAAGTAATTAGGGCGGCAATAATAGCAATAGCAAGGGCCCCGACAGAATAGCCGTGGAGCGTCGCGAAAGCCACTCGTTTGGGATCGGCCAGCGAAACTTGATCGATCGGGATGACCATCGCCGCTCTCAAGGCCCGCATTCGCGCCGCAATCAACCATTCGCCGGACGCAGTGGCAATCGCGGTTACAGCCAACAAAGCTACGATGGAAAGAAATCTCCAGCGCGCGTATCTTCGGGCGAAGCCAAATGCCAGAACCAATACGATCAAACTTATGAGACAGCCGGAAACGTTGACGATCGCTAGCGTGTGATTAACGATGGTGCCTGCAATTTCGCTCGCATTCGACAAACCAAAGCCGCGCAGCACACGAAAAACCGTTGGCGCTACGACCGCGCTGAAGAGCAGTGCGGCGCCCAACCACACGGCCAGTAACAGCGATGAGATTTTCCTTAACATCAATCGAAAGGCGAAATCTCCGCCAACAAGGTGATGCGGGGTGGCTCAAAACTTGGTTGTGTTAGTTCGCGCGGATCGCTCGCCGTTAACAACCACGAAAGCGCTGCATCAAGTTGCGCTTGATAATCGACCAGGTCGAGCGACATGAAAATCGGATGGCCCAACAACGCGAATTTCTCTTTGGCTCGGGTGTACATTTGCCGGGCGGCGCCGGGCCGTCCGATTTCCAGATGATGAAACGCTACCGCCGATTGAATCATTGCCTGTAGAAAAAGTTTTTCCTGCGCGCCGACTTCGCCCATCCAACGTTCTTCCCACGCGTCGTGCGCCGCATGGAACTCGCCGGCATTGTAGAGATCGATTCCGGCGATGTACTCAATTGGATAAGCAGCAACGTGCGCGTTAGTGTAGGGTGCATCTGCCATTCGCTCATTTGCCTTTGTTCAAGCGCGACGCGATCACTTTCGCTGCCGTCGCTCCCGCTCCCGCCGCTCCGCTTATCGTCGGCGCGACTGGATTCGACACGTCTCCAATCGCGAAAACGTTCGTCAACTTCGTTTCGTGTTGTGCGTCCGTCAACACATATCCGGTTTTGTCTAAATCGATTTGATCCCGAACCAGATCGGTATTGGGCTCGACTCCGATACGAATCAGAACCGCTTGCACTGCCATCTGAAACGGTTTTAAAGCATCTTTGCGCAGAATTTCAACCGCATCAACATGCTCGTCGCCAAGAATCGAGGTGACCACTGATTCTGGAAAAACCGTAATGCTGTGGTGGCCGATCAACTGCTCTCTGAATTCGCGCCGCGCCTTCATCGAGCGGCCCCGATGGACGACCGTAACAGTTGGACAAATGTCAGCCAGCATCAACGCGTTCTCCGCGGCTGCATCGCCGCCGCCCACAATGCAAACGTCTTTACCTCGCAACTGCTCTCGATCACTAGAAGCTGACTGCAAGACGCCGTGCCCGGCAAATTTAGCTTCACCCGGAATTCCCAACTGTCGCCGTCGCACGCCTGTGGCGAGGATGATCGAAATCGATTGCACTTGTTCGCCAGTTTCAAGTGCAATCTTTTTCGCCTTTAGATCAACGGATTGGATGGCCACATTGGTCCATAAATCAAAATCGGCCGCCTCGAGCTTTTCTTTCCAGCGCGCCAGCAAGTCGCGGCCGTCTTGTGCGCTTACGCCTGGATAGTTTTCGACCGGATTGTAAACCGAGAGCAGTTGTCCGCCGATTTCGTCATGCTGCTCGAGCACGAGGCTGTCCAAGCCCAGCTCATCACACCACAATGCCGCCGCGAGGCCCGCAGGCCCCGCACCGATGATCACGACGTCATGCATTCTTATTCAAAGTGATTAGCGGAATTATCCCGACCTGGCCGCGTCTGCGCGAGTTGAGTTCGCAATGATCGACTCCGCAACTTTGCCAGGACTTATCGTTGATGATGCCAATCGGCCATCGTCACTCAAAAATTTTGCTGCGGAAGAGAGTTCAGCAGAGTCCGCCACCCACTTGCCATGTCCGGAAGATTCGAGTTGATTAAGTTGGAGCATTGCCGCGCTTAGGTTTCGGCGATTGATGCGCGGCCGGACGGTCGTTTCCGCCCATGAGTAGTACGGATAGTCAATGCGATACGCCCAACCGCCTTGATAGGGAACGCCTATGATGAACAGCTCGCCGGTCGCATAGCGCGAGACCGCAGTGAAGGGAATGCCGTCGAGGCTGGGGTCAAAGTGTCCACCGTATACTTGATCCGAAAGAGTTACCAGCGAGATTTTTGCATCAGTAAATTCTTCAACGTCGCTCTGCTGCTTTTCAAAACTGTCAACTGTTTTTTCGATAACGCGCCATGGCCCGCGCCACAGATCCTCGTAGTCGCCGATACGCGTGAGCACGTGTTCGACTTCAGGCAAAACCAACTCGTACGCGCCCCCGTCGTCATCAACTTGACTGCCTGCGATTTTTCGTGCGAGTGGCGAGCCCGACTCGTCTGTAGTCACCGGTTGATCCGAACCTTGAATGGTGATGCTCGCACGCACAGCGTCAGCGGTGCTCAACTCTGAAAAATCACCCGCTTCCGCAGCGGCGATTAATTTGTCGCGGAATTCAAGTGAGCGTTCGTCGTTAAGCATGGTCCAAACGGAGAGTACGCCGTCAGTATCAAAGTGATTATTAGTGACTAGTTTGACGCCCTGCGTGATCTCGGCGCGGCGTGGTGAAGCGACGACATTAAGCGCAATTTCTGTCGAGGTGTCGGCTTTTACTTCCGCCGGCGTTTTGTTCCCCTGCCAATGAGATAGATGAATGCTGTTTGGCACAGTGCCGTCAACCGAAATTTTGGCGACCGAGTCCAGGCCGGAGTGATAGAACTCAAACCTCATCGCATTGTCTCCTATTTCACTCAGTCTAACTGATCCCAAACTAAAGCTCGAAACTGGCACAACAAATGTCGTCCGATGCGTAGTAGCGGCGCGTCTAATGGTCAGCAAGCGGGCTCCCGATCTCAAAACGCGTTCGTCAGACGTGCGTACACGCCGTCGTACTCGAAGTGTGTTTTCTCTCCTCGGTTTAGGCGCCTCAACGGCCGCAAGGCTTTCAACATTGGAACAGAGGAGGAATTTTGAGATGAAAAGAATTTTTGCAATAGCGAGTTTGACGTTCGTTGCGTTATTAACAGCGAACGCCATTTCAGTAAATGCGCAAGTTAACAAATGGGAACGCCGCGAGTTGCGCGCCGACCGTCGCGAAATCCGCGCTGACAATAAAGAGATTCGATCTGATCGAAGAGACTTGCGTGGCGATGCGATCGATTTGCGCGGCGACGTGCGCGAGCTGCGCCAGGACAAACGACAGGACGCGTCGCGAGCAGAGTTACGTGCCGATCGCGTTGAGATCCGCAGCGATAAACGCGACCTTCATGGCGATCGTCGTGATTTAGTGTTGGATCGGCGTGATCGACGCGGCGACGTGCGCGACTTTCGCCACGATCGGCATGATGCGCGCAAAAACTGATGATTTGGCGATAGTTGAACCGCTTGCAAGGCGGCGACGAATTCGGCTATGCCGTTCAACCTGCGGCATAGCCGAAGCAAAGTTTTGTTCGGAGGCTGCGACCGATAGCTGCATCAAAACTGAAGCCAACGCTCGATCCGAGAGCAATGACAAATGAGAAATCTCAAATGATCAATGAGAAAGCTTGTTTTGTTTCCAGCTGTACAGGTTATTTCTTCGTGATACCAGCGAGCTTGATGAACGGACTCATTGCAGTGATCACCATGTCTTCGATCACGTCCATGCGGCACGAGAGGCCGGGCTTATCAGGCTGTGGTTGCTCGCCGGTGTGGTACCAAACCTGGCAATTGGTGCAGTCGCCATTCCAACAAAAGTCGCCATAAGAAATCGTTTCGAGAGACAGGTATTGAAAACAACGCAGCAACCGGTTTTTTTCCGGAACCTCGACGCGCTTGCCTAACACTTCGATTGAGACCAGGCGCTCGTAAGGATCGAGCAAATCATTTTCGATGGGCGCCGCCGGAAGAGGTTCGCAAGTCTGCTCACTCATTGGCCGAAAGTATACCTCATTGGTCAGAACCCGCCGACGCATTTCTCATCTCCACACCGCGCTTGCTACACTAAACGCCTGCGGAGGAAAGACAATTGGCTCTCGTTATCTACACCAAACCTGGCTGCCCGTATTGTGAACAAGCCCGTGCGTTCTATAACTCCGAGGGCATAGCGTTTACTGACTATGACGCGCAAAACGATCGCGCGCGCCGCAAGGAAATGCTGGCGTATTCAGGTGGTGATCCCACCGTGCCGTGCATCGTAGAAAACGGAAAATACAAAGGCTCAGGCTGGGGCGACCCGCCGCGTGGTTGAACGGTCCATGACTGAGGCCGTGAGCCACAGAAAACAATTAGCTCCCCACTTCAACACTCAACTTTTCAACAAGAAGAGCTCGATATGATCAAGATAAAAACCCCCGTCGTATACCTGTTAGTTTTGTTCACCGCAATTCTGCCGCTCAGCGGTCTCAGCTTTGCGCAATCCAACGGAGGTGCTTCCGCGCCGCAGCCACCTATGACAGAAAAGAAGACGAAGACGACAACGATTCACGGCGACACCATGAATGATGATTATTTCTGGCTGCGCGAGAAAACGAACCCAGCCGTCATCGCGCATCTCGAAGCAGAAAACGCGTTTGCCGCTGAAATGATGAAGCCGACGGCCGCGCTCCAGGAAAAGTTGTACGCGGAGATGGTCGGGCACATTAAGGAAACCGACGACACCGTTCCGTACCGCCGCGGTAACTATTTTTATTACTCGCATACTGAAAAGGGAAAGCAGTATCCCATCAACTTTCGAAAGCAGGGCAGCCTCAGCGCCAGGGACGAGCTGGTGTTCGATCAAAACGAACTGGCAAAGGGACTAAAGTTCTTCAGCGTGGGCGCCTTTGTCCCCAGCGACGATGGAAATTTGCTCGCCTACACAACGGACACCACCGGTTATCGCCAGTACAAACTTCAAATTAAAGATCTGCGCACGGGCCAGTTATTGCCGGAGACTTTCGAACGCGTTGGCAATG
>DATENN010000413.1:0-6539 GCA_035275045.1 Pyrinomonadaceae bacterium | reverse complement strand
CAGAGAGGCAACGTCCCATTCACGCGAAATCAAATTCTTAATCGTTCGCGATCGATGTGGAAGCCGTTTAGGTCTCCGAGCACACCCAGTGATAGCGAGTCGGTTTGGAAAAACTGCTTTGCGACCTGCTGCAAATTTTCGGTAGTCGTTGCTTCAATTTTTGCGATCACTTCCTCGGGCGTGATGCGCCGTCCGTGAATGATCTCCTGACGGGCGAGGGCGCTGGCGCGCGCGCTCGATGACTCCAAACCCAAAAGCAGCAGCGAAAGCGACTGTGCCTTAGCCAGCGCGAGTTCTTCTTCAGAAACGCCGTGTTCGACGACAGATCGCAGCTCTTCAAGCGACAAGTCCACTACCTCATTGAGGTGTGCTGGTGAAGTTCCAGCGTAAATCGTGAAAACCCCGACATCGGAAAACGTGTTACCGCCTGCGCCAACGGAATAGGCCATGCCGCGTTCTTCGCGGATTTTTTGCCATAACCGGCTTGATGTTCCTCCGCCAATTACCGATGCGAGCAAACCGGCTGCATACCGATCGGGACTTCGAGCATCCGGCCACGGCGCAGCGATCACGAGATGCGCTTGTTCCAGATCTTTCTGCTCGATCAGGATCGGCGTGGCGGCAACAGGAGGCTCTTCTGCGAAAGCCGCTGTCGTTTTGGCGCCGTTGGGAAACAGTTTAGTTGTAAGGTCGACTAATCGATCATGTTCGATGTTCCCGGCGGCTGCAACGACAAGATTTGCGGCACGAAACTCTGCGGCATGAAAGGCTGATACGGTGTCGCGGCTAAACGTGGAAATTGATTCCCGCGTGCCCTCGATCGGCCGTCCCAAAGCATGGGTGGGGAAATAAGCTGCGTTGAAGAGTTCGCCCAGCAATTCGTCGGGCGTGTCTTCGACCATCTTCATTTCTTCAAGGATGACTTTTTGTTCGCGTTCAAGGTCCTGCGAGTCGAAACGCGGATGAGCAAGCAGATCTGCGAGTAAATCAAATGCCTGCGGCAAGCCCGTGTCCGCAACCTTTACCGCGAAACCAGTCATCTCATGGGTAGTAAAAGCATCAACATTTCCCCCCAGACGATCGGACTCCATCGCGATGTCGCGAGCAGTTCGACTTTCAGTGCCTTTGAAGACTGCGTGTTCGATGAAATGGCAGATTCCGTTCAATTCGGGTGATTCGTGGCGCGATCCCCGTCGCACCCAGATACCGGCGGTAACCGAGCGCAGCCCCGGCATGTGTTCAGTCAGAATCTTGATGCCGTTTGGAAGTGTGGTGGTGCGAACGTCGTCAATCATGCTTAAAACGCCGGAAATAATGTGGCGGTTTGCATGCTAGCACGGCGGCAACAGCTAACAAAGTGGCGCAATTTGCTCGAAAATTGGGCCTCGTTTCCTTGACAGTAGTTCGATTATTGGCCGAAAATAAGCGCATTCAACGGTTCCGGTAAGTCTCCTGGCCCGAACCAGTTTGCCTTCAAGGTGCAGGCTGTACTGCGACGCAGTGCGAATCAAGGGCGCAACATTTGGGGGACGCTTGCCTACTTTGTGCAGACCGCATTCACAAACGATTACTTCGACGTTTCTCTGGTGAAGCGTAAGGAGGTTTCGTGCCGATGAGAGTATTTCAAACAAAAATTTTGGGACTGTGCCTAATCAGTATTTTCCTGGCATGTTACGGCGACAGTGCGGCGGTCTCGGCAAAAACGGGAAGTTTGGCGACTGTCTCAGGCGCAGTGGTTGACAGTAAGGGGAACCCGCTTTCCGGCGCGCTAATTTCACTCATTAAAGAGGGCACCAGCAAAGTCGTAAAAGAAACTCGCAGTGACATCAACGGCAGGTTTGCCGCTCGTATTCTGCCGGGACGTTATGGCATTCACGCAATCGCTAAAGGCTTTAATGAAGTTGTTTTCTCGTCAGTAGAAGTACGTCCGTCGCAGGAGCTCGTCTACCGTTTCAATCTGGAGCCGATCGGTTCAGGCAAAACCCTGGTGGAACAACGCCGCGATCGCGACGACGTCCGCTGGACGTTGAGATCGGCGCACACCCGTCGCTCAATTTTCCAGGCCCAGGAAGGCGATGACAGCGACATCCAGGCGGTGATCGCCGAAGAATCGGCCAAAACATCGTCACCCACCGATGACATTGGCGAGCCGCCGGCAATTGAAGCCACGACCGATCGCTCGAGCAAGCATGTGCAAGGTGTGATCGAGACCTACTTTGCAAATTCTTACGGCGCGGCATATCCGGGTTTGAACTTTGCCGTCGCGACTGACGCGCCGGGCATCGAGTTAGTGTTCGCGGGCCAACTTACCGGCGGACCAAACCCGCTCGAGCGGTTGGAAGCAAGCACTCATTTTCGCGCCGGACAACACCATCGAGTAGGCATGAGCCTGGGCGCGGTGAAGTTTGGCGAGCCGTTACGAAACGCATTAAAACCGAGCCAATTCGACCAGTTGGGCCAATTGTCGGTGCGCGCCGTTGATGAATGGGAAGTGCGCGATGGCGTAGTCATCCTGCTGGGTTTTGATTATTCACGGTTCATCGGTGCGGGCGGCGCGCGCGCCCTTAATCCCCGTCTCGGCGTCCAGTTTGACGCGAACTCTCGCACGCGTTTGCGCGCCGGGTACACTGCTGGAGCCGACGAAGCACGCACCCAAAGCATCGCTGCTTTTGAAAATACTCATATCGTTTTTAACAATGGGGTGAAACCCATTGCCTTTGTCGATGGCCAGGCAGTGATGGAGCGCAGTCACCGTCTCGAGTTCGGCGCCGAACGAGTAATCGATAACCGATCGACTGTCGAAGCAACTGCATTCTTCGATACTACTTCAGGACGCGGCGTAGGTTTGCTAAGCACGCCGCTGACGGCATTCTCAGGCGCGACCGGCGAAGCCTTCATTAACGTCGCTAACCAACAGGGCGAAGCACGTGGCTTGCGACTCGTCTACACGCGTCGCTTGAGCCGCGTCTGGACCGCATCGGCGGGTTACTCCTTCGGTCGCGGCCAGCGATTGACGGCAGGAGCCATCACCACGCCCGATGACATTTTTGAAAACGGTTTCTTCCAAACCGCGGCATTTCAGCTTGGCGGCGGGTTTGATACCGGCACTACCGTGCGAACTGTGTTGCGTTTCTCGCCAAACGCAACGGTCTTCGCGATCGATCCTTTTGCCGGACGCTTAGGCGTCTACGATCCATCACTGAGCATCCAGGTAACTCAGGAACTTCCTAGTTTTGGATTGCCGCTTCGAGCAGAAGCAGTGCTTGATGCGCGCAACGTGCTGGACGTGCAACCTTCTGCCGACAACGGCGAAGTGTTGACGCAACTGAGCACGGGCCGGCGATCAGTTCGAGGAGGAATCTCGCTGAGGTTTTAAGGGCAGAAGGAAGTTTTGCGTGAAGCTATCCCCGACGCATTGTTTCATTGGCTCCGATTTTCACCCGTCCGGCAGTTCTCCAAAATCTCGGAAAAGTTCAAAAAGATGGAAGAAACAGCGACGTCACCAGTGTCAGTCACCGAATTAAGAAGTGAATTCAACGAAGAGCCTCGTCAAACGGCCACGGAAGGCCACATTGTTGGGATTCAGAACATAGGGAACAAACCTTGCGTTTTCGGAATCGATGGAGTCGAGCTGCGTTCTTAAAGCGAATTGATTGACGTGAAGAGATCAGTTTTCACAACTGGAACATGGTTGGTGCTCGTTGCCTCAGGTCTGCTGGTAACGGTCGCCGTGCTCAACTTTGGTCAGCGGTTGCGGCATGAAACACCACCGTGGGACGGTGTAACCTGGACTGAAACGCGTCAAGGCATTATCGCCGAGCAGGTCGAGGCCGGTTCATCGGGAGCACGCGCGCAAATCCTGCCGGGTGACCATCTGATTGCCGTCAGCAACGACGACAACCATTACGAAGAAATCGGACACGCTAATCACGTTCAGATTTACCTTGACCGTTCGCACGTTGGCGGAGACATACACTACTTAATCGAGCGGCCGTCGTATCCCGAGGAAAGCCGTTACTATTACGCCGACCTCGATAATCTCAACGCAATTCATAAATGGACGCCGCGTGATCTTTACGTAAACCTGATCGGCGTAGTTTATTTGCTGGTTGGTTTTTTTGTGCTGTTCAAGCAAGGTGGGCGCGCGCCGTTCTCGTTACACTTTGCCACTCTTTGCCTGGCCGCATTTGTATTTCACTTCTACACGCCGCTGGGAAGTTATCGCGATCTGGATCTGGCGGTAGCGTTTTTGCGCAACGCCGCGTTCATTCTATTTGCGCCGCTGTTCCTGCATTTCTGCCTGGTCTATCCCCAACGGCAACAACTTTTTGAGACGAAACGATGGCGCGCCGCGCTGCTGTACTTGCCCGCAACTCTTTTGCTGGTGCTCGCTTGTTTCGTGTTTCTCAGGGGCGTGATCTCGGAAGGTGTGCCTGCGCTTAAGGGCCTGCCTCCATTTTCCGAGTCCTTTATCGGCCTTTTCTACCGGTTAACGTTTGCGCACTTCGTAGTTGCATTGATCGCCAGCGTAGTCTTCCTCATTCGCACCTGGATAAAAGCGAAGAGCGCGGTAATTCGCCAACAGATGAAGTGGGTGATTTGGGGCTCGCTGCTCGCGGTCGCGCCTTTCACATTGCTCTACGCGATTGGTTTCCTATTAGGGGCCCAAACAGATCCCTGGTTAATCGATGCGGCCGTTCTGCCGCTGATTCTGATTCCGCTCGCGTTTGGTTATTCGGTAGTTCGTTACCGCTTGATGGACGTTGAGCTCGTAGTGCGCCGTGTTTTCGTCTACGTTCTGACAACGCTCTCTATTGCGTTGATGGTTGGTGCGGTGGTTTACCTCGCTGGACTTTATGCGCTGGGCGAAGGCCAGCCTTCGAGTTCCGGTGAAATCACCTTGCGTGTCGTGTTGGCGGTCGTGGCGATGGCAGCGATCGTAATGATTGCGGCGCCGGTGAAGAGTTTTCTGCAGGAACAAATCGACCGCCTGTTCTATGGTGAGCGCTATGACATGCGCAACAGCCTGCTCGACTTTGGCCGCACGCTGTCAGCTACCACCGCGCTCGATCCACTGTTGGATTCCCTCGTCAGCCGCTTGCAGGAAGTTATGAACGTGGGCCGCGTGGCGATTTTTATTGAAGACAAAAATGCACCGTCAGGCTATCGCGTAGCTCGCGCTGCCGGACTCTCGGCAGAAATGGTTGTGCCGCCGGACTTCCGCGAAATGATTCGGGTTCGTTCAGCGGAAACCGGGGTGGTGCGCACTGATGATTTGGATCTGGTTCCGGAAACGACTGGATTCGTTCGACGCGCGCTTCATTATTACGTGCCATGTGTCGTGCGCGGCCGCATGGTGGCGGTCATTGGACTGGGACGGTCGGCTGACGGCGCACTGTTGTCATCCGAAGACGTCGATATCCTTTTGACGGTGTCAGGCTACGTCGCGGTCGCGATTGAAAACAGCTTGTTGTATCAGGAGCAGCAGGAGCGCGCTGCAGAACTGAATCTGCTTAAAGAGTTCAACGAGTCGATCATTGAATCAATCAACGTTGGGTTGTTAGCAGTCGATCTCGACGGTCGCGTTACTCGTCTCAATTCTGCGCTTGAAGAAATCCTGGACGTAACTCGGTCCGAAGCGGTTGGAAAACGCGTTGAAGAATTGTTCTCGGATGATTTCACGGACACGCTGCATCAGGTGCTCGGCAATGATCGTTGGCGACTACGCGAAACGCGAAACATCTACAAGATCCATACTGCAACGTTTGGCGGACGCGGGCTGGTGCTTAACATAGCGATCGCGCCGTTGCAGGAATCACAACAACAAACGGGCGCGCTAGTTGTGCTCGAAGATGTGACCTCGCGCGTTCGACTCGAGGAACAACTGCAACAACGCGAGAAGCTCTCCTCTATTGGCTTGCTCGCGGCCGGGGTTGCGCATGAAGTCAACACTCCCTTGACGGGCGTATCGTCTTACACACAGATGCTGCTCGGCATGCTAAACGAAACTGATCCCAAGCATGCGTTGCTGCAGAAAGTCCGCCGCCAGGCTGATCGAGCAACGAATATCGTTAACAACCTGCTGAACTTTTCGCGGACCGGCAGTGCAACAGAATTCACTGAGCTCGACATCAGCCGCGTGCTCGATGACACCCTGCAACTGCTGGAACCACAGTTGCGCAGCAATCAGATCAATATTATTCGCGATTATGAAGAAGACGCGCCGCGCATCGTCGGCAACAGCGGGCAATTGCAGCAGGTTTTCACTAACCTCTTGCTGAATGCGCGCGACGCGATTCCTATTGGTGGTTCAATCAGGATCGCCACAGTGCCGGCGGAAGATCATTCGCTGATTGTTGAAGTGTCGGACACGGGCCTCGGTATCGCGCCGGAAAACGTGGCCAAGATTTACGATCCGTTTTTCACCACCAAGGGGGTGGGACGCGGGACTGGTTTAGGACTAGCCGTAACCTACGGCATTGTGCAGGAGCACTCCGGACACATCAGCGTTTCCAGCACGCCCGGCTTGGGGACAACTT
>DATENN010000412.1:0-3834 GCA_035275045.1 Pyrinomonadaceae bacterium | reverse complement strand
GTTAACCGCGCGCTTGACCAACCTGAACGAGCAATTGCTTCACGGGATCAATGGAATGGCCGGACGCTCGTGGCTGTTCGACAGTCTTGTCTCGCTGACGCAGGAGAACGATTTGGTTAAGGCCGCTCTAATTGGCTGCTGCTTTTTTGCTGCCTGGTACAGCGGAAAGACGATTGAAGAAACCCGGGAGCGCCGCAAGGTGTTGTTGCTCACCTTAGTCGTTGCCATGTGTGTGATTACAACAACCAAAGTTTTGTCCCACGCGATCTTTCTGCCACGCCCGGCAATCGAGACCCAGAAAATTTATCACCTTGAGGGCGATCAACTGGTCGAAATGAAGCGTGCGAACGTTCGCGTGCCATTGGATGATGAGAGTCAGAAGGACCATCGCGAGCTGGTCAGTGGAGATGTTCAGACCAACGACCTGGGATCGTTTCCGAGTGATCACGCAGGTTTCTTCATCGCTCTGTCACTCGGCATCTTTTTCGCTTCGCGACGCATCGGCCTGGTCGCTCTTGGTTGGACCGTGTTTGTCATTCTCGCCGGAAAGCTGATCACGGCTGCGCACGCGCCGGTTGACGTAGCGGCCGGGGCATTCGTCGCAATCACAGAGTTTTCCGTTTTACGCATGGCCGCGCGCACGCGACTAGGGTGGGTTCTCGACAAGTTGAGCTTGCTGACATTCAAGTATGCCGCGCTATCAAGCGCAATTCTGTTCGCAATTGTTTTTGAGATTTCGAGCACGCTGTTCCACATACGGGCGATGCTCTCCCTTGTTAACGCGGCGCGCATCCACTTCATGGCTGGTTGAGAAAGCAAAATGATCTTGCTAACTAAAAACGTGTCCATCATTAACGCTGCCAAGGTCGTGCTCGTGCTGATTGGCGCGGTCTTCATGCTCTCTTCATGCAAAGCGTTAGGCAAAGACGGCCTGATATTGATGACTGACGACACGTATCACGCGACCGTTTATGCGACCAACAAAGCGGGCTTTGGCGCCCCTGATGGGTTGTTATGGTCCAACGGAAAACTTTATCTCGCCGATGAAGGCGCGTCTTCGCTTGAGGTTTGGAGCGAACAGGATGGGCTGAAGAAATTAATGACGAGCGACTTCGGCACAAAGTCGCCCGAAGATCTCGTTATGGACGCGCAGGGAAACATTTTCTTCAGTGACGACGATGCCGGAGGAATTTGGGAAGTTGATAGTACCGGAAAGCAATGGCGTCTCAATTCGCAGGACCACATGCTGTCATCGACTGAAGGCATTGCGCTCGCTCCCGACGGGTCACTGCTAGTCGGGAACTCGGACGACCACAGCATCTACAAAGTTACGCGCGAAGGTGCGGTCTCATTATTCCTGGGAAAAGAATCGGGCATTATTAAGCCCGAAAGCATGACGTTCGATGGACAGGGGAATCTTTACATCGCCGACAATGAACAGAACGTGCTGTTCATGCTCGACCCTGATCATCAACTGCATCGCGTGATTGATCGCCAGGACCATTTTTCGCCTGAGACGATCTTCTATTCACGGGGTTCGCTGTACATCACAGACAGCCAGTCAAGCAAGCTTTACATTTACACGCCGAATAACGAGTTGAAAGCGATCGCCACGTTCGGAGGCAAGCTTAAGAACATTCAGGGTGTCACAGTCGACGAGCGTGGAGATATCTACGTCTCGATTCAATCGGATTTGAAGCACAACGTCGGCTTCATCGTAAAACTGAGCAAGGAAAGTTAAGAACACTCGGGTCTTCATTCCGCAGGCGTAATTCATATGTCAACTGTTGTTGAAAATATCGGCCTTGATGTCAGCGGCGGCGCCGATTACTCAGGCTTGGCTGTATCCAGGATTTTTGGTCCTCGTATCGAGCAGTTTCGCAACCAAACATTCCTGCGTTTGTTCGAGGAACAGGTAAGGCAACACCCATTGCGCACGGCGGCTATTTCACACGACGGCGATTTGAATTACAGCGAACTCGATGCTCGCGCCAATCAAGTAGCTCGCATGTTACGCGCAAACCGTGCGAGCCGAGAATCGATTGTCGGCATTTGCATTGATCGATCCATTGATATGGCGATCGGTATTGTTGGAATTCTTAAAGCCGGCGCCGCTTACTTGCCACTCGACCCCGATTATCCGAAAGACCGGTTGGCGTGGTTGCTGCACGATTCGGCGGTTTCGACCATCGTCACCAAATCAACGCTGGCGGAAATGGTTTCAGACGCGGGCGCTCGGCTGATTTTGCTGGATGGCGGCGAACTTGAGGAACAGTCAAAAGAAAAATTCGACGCTAATCCGCAATCGGACGACCTCGCGTATGTGATTTACACGTCGGGCTCGACCGGCGAACCAAAAGGCGTCGAGATTGAACACGGGAACCTCGCTAATTACCTGCTTGCTCTTCAGCACGAAATTCAATTGACGGCAGCTGATCGGTACCTGCACACCGCTTCGATCTCGTTCTCTTCATCGCGGCGCCAGTTGTTGTTGCCACTTTCACAAGGCGCAACCGTTGTTATTGCAAATTCCGAAGAACGAAAAGATCCGCTGGCGTTGTTCGAAATGATCAAGAGAAACGACGTTTCGGTGATGGACGCCGTGCCTTCTTTTTGGCGCACCTGTACCGACCTATTGTTGTCACTCGACACGATTACGCGCGCGCGTCTACTCGACAACCGCTTGCGACTGATGTTGTCCGCGAGCGAGCCCTTGTTGTCCGATATTCCTGACACCTGGAAAAACCGCTTCAATCATGCGGCGGAACACATTCACATGTTCGGTCAAACCGAAACTGCGGGAATTGTCTGCACCTATCGCGTTCGCGAGCGGAACAGCAGCGATGTGGCGATGGTTCCAATCGGCAAACCGATCGCGAACACCGACATTTACATCCTCGACGAAGATAAACAACTGGCGCCTTTAGGAACGCCCGGCGAGCTTTACATTGGCGGAGCCGGCGTTGGGCGGGGATATTTGAAACGCCCTGATATCTCCGCCCACAAATTCATAATTCACTCATTTGAAGGCGAACCACCCGTTCGACTTTATCGCACCGGCGATTTTGCACGCCTGACCGGCGCGGGCGTGATTGAGTTTTCAGGACGTCAGGATAGCCAGGTGAAGTTGCGAGGTTTTCGTATCGAGCTTGGCGAGATTGAAGCGGCGCTGGTTCGTCATCCGGACGTAAAAGAATGCGCCGTGATCATTCGTAACGCCGCGAGCGGCACTAAGGAACTAGTTGCTTATTTCGTTGGCCGCGAAACGAGTCCGGCGGCGTCCGACCTACGAAGCTTTCTGGCGAAACGCCTGCCGGATTATATGGTCCCGGCAACTTTCGTCGAGCTGAAAGCACTGCCGCTGACAGCGAACGGCAAGATCGACAAGCGAGCGTTGCCGGAACCCACTAAGGTACGAGCAGATGCAAGCACGGCCTACGACCCGCCGTCTACCGCAACCGAAAAACGCGTCGCGAACATTTGGGAAACTGTGTTGGGCATCCGGTCAATTGGTATGCGGGACAATTTTTTCGAATTGGGCGGCCATTCTCTGTTGGCAATCCAGGTCATTGCACGGCTCAACTCTGAATATAAACGCGTCGTGCCTTTGCGAACGTTGTTCGACCATCCAACTGTCGCTGAATTGAGTGCGTCGCTGGATCACTCGGCGGTCGAGGAACAAACTAACCAACAGATACAACCAGTGAATCGCGACCGCCCGTTGGCGCTTTCTTTTCCGCAGCAGCGCCTTTGGTTCATCGATCAACTGGAAAACGGCAGTTCGCTCTACAACATTCGCAAAGCCTTTCGGCTGCATGGGAGAGTCGATCCGGA
>DATENN010000411.1:0-3537 GCA_035275045.1 Pyrinomonadaceae bacterium | reverse complement strand
GCAGGCGTAGTTGCAGCCGGCGTTTTGGTTAGCGGTTTGATCTTCGGTTTCAGTGGCGGCGGCAATCCCAGCCCCGGCGCACCGTAAGGCTTAATCCAGCGATAAGAACAAAGCGTGCCCTCCGAAAGGAGCAGGCACGCTTTTTCTTTAGATCAGATCATGCACCCTTTATTGAGCGCGCGTGAATCCTAACTTTCTTTCAAACCGGACAATACGGCTGCTGCTAATGCTGGTTGGCATCGTCGTCTGCGTGCTCGCTATGCGATCGGCAAGCCTGTTGGCCATGTCGCGTATGTTCGTCCGCTATTCGCAGGCGACCGGTAACAGCTGGACAGCCCAAAGGGCCATTGCGATGACTCCATCCGACGCCGACACGTATCGCACGCGCGCAGCGGTTAGCGTAGCGCAAGCACCCGCCGGAGCCGTCGCTGATCTAGAACGGGCGGTCTCTCTCAGGCCGGCTGACTATTCGCTATGGATGGATCTAGGTTTGGCCCGTGATCAGAATGGTGATGCTGCCGGTGCCTTAGCAGCGTTTGATCAGGCGGTGGCGCGAGCGCCGTACTACGCGATGCCGCACTGGCAACGCGGCAATCTGTTGTTGCGCATGGGCCAATACGATGCGGCTTTCAACGATCTGAATCAAGCAGCTGAGAGTAATCCCGAACTAATCCCCGCCTTCATCGATCTTTCCTGGAGCCTGGCCAAGTCTGACGCGAAAGTGACGGCGCAGTTGGTCCGTGTGAACACCAAGTCTGGCCACACTGCGCTCGCTAGATTTTTTGCCAGTCACGGAAAGCCCGAAGAGGCGTTGCAGCAGTTGGACGCGGCCGGTGTAGTCGCGGACGATATTCGCGGCGAGCTCGTCGAGCGTCTGATTCAGAAGGAGAGTTTCAAAGAGGCATACAAAGTTTGGAGTTCGGGGCGTTCAATCGAGAACACGCCAATCTTTGATGGAGGTTTCGAAACCTCGCTGAGCTTTGATCAAGGTGGGTTCAATTGGCGCATCCCGCGACAGCTTCAGGCGGTTTCGATTTCACTGGATTCCACCGAGCCGCACAGCGGAGCCAAAAACTTGCGCATAGAATTCGCCGGCGATTCGGTTCCGGGCAATAACCTCGCCGCGCAGTTAGTGATCGTTGAGCCATCGCGACACTACCAATTGAATTTCGCCGCTCGATCAGAGGATATTGTCAGCGGCGGTCTTCCCGTTGTGGTGGTAACCGATGCTGCTGGGGAACGGAAAATAGTTGGCAAGTCCGCGCCAATTTCTCGAGGCACCACCGGATGGACCAGCATGACGTTTGATTTCACAACCCAACCGACCACTAGCGGCATCGTGCTTGGCATTCAGCGCCAGTCGTGCACCACCGGTCCATGCCCGATTTTTGGCGCGGCTTCATTCGACAGTTTTTCACTCGTACCGGTGAAGTAACGGTTTCAAGGATTGATTAAATCGCACAATGAGTAGCGACAAAGCAACGATGCCGCGTCACAAATCGCCGCCGCCTTTAATGGAAAAGGTAGATCGCCTTGGCTGGGAATTTGGTTTCACTTTGAAATCTTATGGCGTAAAGCTAGGGGTTCGCGTAAACGATCCGCTTGCGCTGGAACAAGTTCACGCCTACTTGCCGGCCGGCTGGCAACGCGCAAATGGCGCCGCAGTTGATCGTCTATATTCAATTCAAGTTGGCGGCAACAGCGCGCACGCAAACGGCCGCCGGTTCAGTACGGTGTATGCAGACGATCTACGAATCATACGCTCAAGAAATTTGGCCGAGGTTCTGGAACGGTTCGAGTCGGACCTGCGCCTGTTCGTTGGCGAGTGGACGAGGCATCGAGTCTTTGTGCATGCGGGTGTGGTTGGGTGGAAAGGTCGGGCGATTGTAATTCCCGGGCGGAGCTTTAGTGGCAAAACGTCTCTCGTCGCCGAGCTGGTCAAGGCCGGCGCGAGTTACTACTCAGATGAGTACGCGCTTTTTGATCGCAACGGATTTGTTCACCCTTTTTCAAAGCCGCTGGACATTCGTCGTGAAGGTGACCACAAACAACGCCGTACGCCCGTCGAAGAACTGGGCGGCAAGGCCGGCACAAAGCCGCTTCCTGTGGGTATCGTGCTGATGACCGGCTACAAGAAAGGCGCAAAGTGGCGGCCGCGCAAAATCAGCCCGGGCAAGGGAGTACTCGAACTTCTCTTTAATACCGTCTGCGCGCGCCGCAGTCCGGAACTCGCTTTAGCAACACTACAACAAGTGACACGGCAGGCCGTGGTCTTAAAAGGCGCACGCGGTGAGACTTCGGAAATAGTCGAATCGCTCCTCAAGCGGATGAATGCCATTGCGCAGCGCAAATAGATTTCGGTGAAGCACGCGAACAGGGAATTGGGACGGTTGATTGCTAAAGCGCTGACTGGCGTCTGGCGGGAGGAGAATGTGGCGCCGCTTGAGTTGACGCCGCCCGAGCTTGAGCAGATCACGCCATTGTTGATGGGTTCCGGTGGCGCTGCGTTAGGTTGGAAGCGCGTGCGTGAAACCGAGTTGCGAACCTCAGCCTGCGGCGAACTACTGCAGCAAGCGTTTCGGCTTCAGTCATTACAGGCGGAACTTCAGGAACAAAAAATCGAAACGGTATTTCGCCTGCTTCGCGAAGCATCGCTGGATGGAATGCTGGCCAAGGGTTGGGTTGCCGCGAAGCTGTACCCGGTGAGCACCTTGCGGCCTTATGGCGACATCGATCTTTGCGTTCGGCCCCGCGATCAAAAACAAGTTGCGGAGATTCTAAACAGCGAAGAAGCCAGGGGTTGTTGGGTCGATTTGCATACCAAGTTTTCGGAAATTGCCGACCGTACCCTTGACGAATTGTTTGCGCGATCCAGACTGCGGACGGTTAAAAATGAACAGGCGCGGGTGATTAGCGATGAGGATCATCTGGCACTGCTTTGCATTCACTTTCTAAAACATGGCGCCTGGCGGCCGCTGTGGTTGTGTGACGTGGCTGCTGCTGTCGAATCGGCGCCGGCGGCATTCGATTGGAACGCGTGCCTCGGCACGGACGATACGCGGGCAGGTTGGATCAAAAGCGCATTCGCGCTGGCGCACCGAGTGCTAGGCGCTGACCTTAGTCGTGTTCCCGAAAAGTTTAGGAACTACTCGTTGCCGGACTGGCTGGTGGAGACAGTTTATCAGGCCTGGTCCAACCCATACGCTGCATTCCAACCACCGATGAGCCACCCAGTACCCATCTCCGAACTGTGGAATAAACCTGCGAGTTGGGCCAACGGCCTGCGCGAAAGGTGGCCGAATCCGATCATCGCCACCATTAGCGTTCATGGAAAACTCAACAACGCACCGCGATTGCCTTACCAGATAGCCAATTGTTTGAGTCGCGCCGCGCGTCTGGTGATTCGACCCGTAGATGAAATGCAGGAACACTAAGCCGTGATTGACAATTCGCTACCAAGCCAGCCACTCGTTTTGAGTTTAGAAACGGCAACTGCCGGCGGGAGCATTTTTTTGGGGCGCGGTACAATTGTGCTTG